>NZ_JAMYMV010000030.1:0-69968 GCF_040318715.1 Mesorhizobium sp. M1050
ACACCACCGAAATCGACACCAGGAAGATCGACTTCGACGATGCGGATTTCTCCGCCGCGCTGTCGACCGGCTTCAACCTGAAGATATCGGACTCGACCACCGTCAACGGCGAAGTCCGTGGCAAGGCGTCTTCAGACAGTTCCACCATCGGCGCCAAGTTCGGATTGAAGATCGCCTTCTAGCTAAAAGCAACTCAGGGAAAGTGCGAACGGTTTTCCCTCCGGAATTCTTATGGACGTTCATTCGGTCCTCCGAGAAGCGCTAAAGCTTCAGCAACTTCAGCTTCCTCGCTCAGGGCCGAATGAACGACCTACTGAAACTCACATCTAGATGAGCTTTGATCTCGGAAGACGAGTAACTTTTTCATTGTTACTCTCAGGGGGACGGTAAATTTTTGTATTTTGGCTTTATTTGGCGATAAGCCCGATTTGGGTAAAGACCATTAGTTTGCACGAAATCGGAAATCCACGTTGTGCCGTCATAGATAGCCATGTGCCCGGAAGTATGTGCTTCTATTGGTTGTATAACTGCAACGTCTCCAGCAATTGGCATAATTGTATTTGTCTCAATAAATCCGGAGTCTTTTAGATTCCGTCCGTAATCTTTAGCCTAATTAGTCGGGATTAACGTTATGCCGCCGCTTACAATTGCCTCCCTTACAGATCTTGCACAATGGCCGTCGCTATGCCCAGCATGGCCTTGTGCAAAGGAAATAGCCCTATTTCTATCCCAAGGCATAATAATACTCCCTGGCTTGAACGGTATCAGCTTGCGCAGCAATTTAGCCCAATACCGGCCGTTTGAAAACCGGACACATGCGGGGCAACATTTCCGCCGTCGATCGCCGAAGTACCTTGCGTGTTTTGTGTACCCCCACCAACAAAACGTCTGTGCGATCATCTCCGAGCCATCATCGTCGCACTTCTGGAATAGAATTTTACACCGACCTTGGTCTTTTTGGCGGATACACGTCCGGGGATGTCAGGTTAGACTCGTTCTTTCGCGCAAGCGCCTTGATGAAACGGAACATGTGAGGGCCATCAACGCCACGATCGCCGTTCTCGCTGATAGGACCTGCAGTTCCGGCCAAACGAAGAGGGCCGTGACGATACCCAAGCACCAGCGCGGCTTACGCCTCATGCGGCGGCCAGTGTCCGATAGACGCTACGCTCGCTTATCCCGAGCAGAGCAATGAACGTTGTTCCTCCCGTCGCAAAATGCTAATTTAACCAGCGATCAAACCGCGCTGTCTCATATCATCAATGCTAAGAATTTCAGGAACTCTTCTCAGTGTGGTTCGTCCCGACTTTGGCGGTGGCCATATTCGGCATGGTGTCGAAACGCCAAGTCTCGAAACATGGGAACGTGTCTCGCCGCCGAGGACCATAGACGGGCTTGTTCGAGCACTGCAGCGCCAATTTCCCCACATGGCCATACATCTTACTGGCGGAGTGCGGACAGTCCGCCGACAAGCTGAGTTGATGGCGGAACGACGGCTTTTGAACCGGACGCAGTTCCTGAGGGTATATCGTCAAGCCCAGCATATTAGCGAGATGGACGAATGGGTCACTCAACATCCTCACGCTACTCGATCACAAACCACTGAGGCGTTCGAACAGATAATACACCGCGCCCGCGGACGCGGGGCTACGGTTAGCAATCATTTGGACGACCGCGCCCGCGATATTTCCATTCCACTTGGAAATCATCACCAGCAAGACGACGTGCAGCGCGCGCTGGAAAGTTGGGGTGCGCATGTCGGCCCGGAACCGGATGCAACCCACGGGCCGCATTGGCACGTTGACTACACGCCACCAATCGCGCCACCAATCGGGCGCAGGCCTTGATGAGGCGTTGCTGCAAGAGCGGCTCGAAGCGCTCGCCGCGCGCAGCGCAGTTCCTGATGTCGTTGAGCCGAGCAACCATAGCCGAGATCCAGTCGCTCATGGCTTTGTCAGGACGGGCAGGGCAGCGGATAATCATTACCCGACCGCTAATTGTGACCGCGAAATCCTGACTTAACTACCTTGCTCCTTGCTACGCCCGCTCGCCGCGTAGAATCGAGCCAATGCTGGAGAACATGTTCGTTGGCCGGCCGCCAGGCAATTACGACCGGTTGCTGGATTTTAGCCGCGCATCACCGGCACTCTGTTCTTCGTGCCGTCGGCGACATTCCTCGAAAACGTAGCGACGGAGTAAGCGGTCACCTCGACCGCTGGCCCGGCCCATCGGGCGGACCTCATTCTAATAAGCCGTCGTCGTAGATTCGCAGATCGGATTCCCCAACAGCTGAAATTCGTCAATGAAATCGCTCTCCGAAGCTGCCATTCCGCTCCCGGTATCGCGAGATAGTCCGCGACGATCGCGTCATTCTGCTCGTCGGTCCAGTCTCCGGCCATGGATGCCTCAGACAAGGGCAGAGTGGGAGAGGGCCCGCTTCATGTCATCAACCGCGTCGGCACGCCGAGTGCCGGACCGGCCTTGCCGAGCCGCTGGTCGAGCGTGTGCACCGTGGCGCCATGCTCCGATGCAATGGCGAGATGCAGCGCATCGCCGGCCGAAGCCAAGCATATGCTGATCGGCAAACTTCGCCGCAGTCCGGAATTGCCCGCCCGTCACGCCGAGCACGGTGAAGCTCTCGGCGACCAGTTTGTTGAACATGGCGAGCGCCCCAGCGCGCTGTTCAAGGCTGATCTGGCTGGTCCGCAGCTTGATCGCCATGACCGAAGACATCTCGGTGATGGTCCAGTCGCTGATCAGAAGCTGCGCCGCATCCTGCTCCGCCAACCAAGTCTGGACGCGCGGCGTCATCGCTTCATTGGAGAGCGCCGCGACGATCAGCGACGTGTCTAGATAAAGCATCAGTAGCGGTCGCCGTCCCGCATCGCGCGCACCAGGTCAGCAGCGCTTTCAGTCTGCGGCGGCATAATCGCCGTCAGAGACCGGAGCAGGGCAGCGTCGATTGGTTTGCGAGGATTGGCCACCGCGGTGAGCCGTGCAACCGGCTTGCCGCGCCGAGTGATGTCGATTGAATGGCCTGCCTCGACCCGGTCGACCAACTCGCTCAGATGGGCCTTGGCGTCTGCCAGATCGATCACGTCCATGACATTCTCCTGACCATGTAGGTGGTCATATAGCCAGTTCAGCTTAAGAATTCCAGCGCGACCTCTCGACGTCCGTCGTGGCGAGTACCCCGGTAGAACCGGCGTCGGTTGGCGCGCTTGCCATGCGGGCTTCAACCAGATGCGAATTCCGCGAGTTCGTCGGCCGCTTCACTGATACCGCAGGTAGCCGCGCGCTCGAGCCATAGTCGACCCGCCACCAGGTCAGGCTCGCCGCTGGAACCAGGGGCTGTCGTTGCCACGTTCGGGTTTGGCGGCAGCTTTTGCTGCTATATCCCGTGGTCAAACTTTGTTCCCTTCTATCGAAGCAGAATTGACTGCCGCTTCCCTTTCTGTCGGGACTATAAAGCCCTCCGCCGCGCAAAGCGCTTGATTCAGGCGTTCCTTGGTATGTCTTGTGGGGCTTGACCAGCTCGGGTGCCGGTTTCCGCCGGAACAAGGTCGATCGATCGAATGGCGCATACCTTTGTATGCCAGTGCCAGACTCAGATCCGAAAGGCGTCGCGAAATCTTCCATTCGACCCTGGCTAGGCGTGGGGTGGGAGTTGAGACCCGCTGGCCTTTGCCCGCAGCCAGTCCGAGACGCGATAGTACCGTAACATCGCGGCGGGAGCGAACGACATGAAGAAGGGTGCCCGCCGGAGTGGTTCGAGCTTCAGCGACAGGTCTTTTTCAGGGACGCCCTTCGCCCATTCGCCGAGTATGCCGCCGAGCATGCTTCCGGTCGGCACGCCACGACCGGACAGTCCTGTCAGGGCGACGACGCCCGGCGCGAGCTCATAGAATCGCGGGATGGTGCGCTTCTGCATGTCCAGCTCGCCGAACCAGAAATACTCCCATCTCAGGTCGCTGCTGATCTGCGGATGAAGCCAGCGCAGGCGATCGGACATGAGGCGGTGTGTGAACGCCATGTCCCTTCCACGACGGCCCATCGGGAACATCGAAGCGACGATGCGTCCCTCGGCGTTGTACTTGTAGACAAAGATGTCGCCGCGCCCGTCATGCATCGTCGTGTTGCGCGGCAGGATGGTTTGGCGTTCGCTGGCGGTCAGCGGTTGGGTGGCGGCGACGAACACCCTCTGGATCTTGTAAGTCTGGTCGAGGTCGGGCCATCCGCCGACGGTGTAGGCGCCGGTCGCAAAGATGACCTTGTCGGCGACGACGGTTCCTTCGCCGGCATGCACTGCCCAGGCACCATCCTGCCGCACGACGTCGCGGACCCGCGACCTCGTGTGGATTGTGCCACCTTCCTCCATGACGGCACGGGCCAAGCCTCTTGCGTATCCCAATGGATTGAGGTGACCAGCTTCGGAATGAAACCAGCCGCCATAATATCGCGGGCTGCCGGTCATCTCCTCGGTCGCCAGTCTGTCGAGCACCTGCGTCCTGGCGCCAACGGAATTGTACTGCTGCGCCTTTGCCTCGAGCTTGGCGACGGCACCCGGCGTCAGCGCGCCCATGACGTAGCCGTTCTGCTGCCATTCGCAATCGATGCCATAGCGCTCGATCATCCCGGCGACTTGTCCATTGGCTCCTGTCTGCCGGGCGATCAGCCTTTCGGCCCACGGCTCGCCCAGCATGGCACGCAGTTCAGGCAGGCTGTAATGGGTGAAGGTTGGCGTACAGTGGCCGGCATTGCGCCCCGAGCCACCGAACCCGATCTCCTGCGCTTCGAGCAGAACGACGTCTATGCCGTCACGGGCGAGATCGAGTGCGGTGGTCAACCCGGTGTAGCCACCGCCGACGATGCAGACGTCCGCCCGCCTGCGTCCTTGCAGTGGGCTGGTCTCTGGCGGCGGCGCTGCGGTCGCATACCAGAGCGAGACTTCAAACGGCGAAAACCTTGCCATTCCGGGCGGCTTCACAGCATGTCGCTTCGAGCGTCGAGCGCATCGCGCAAGCCGTCGCCGATGAAGTTGAAACTGGTGACTGCCAGGGTAATGGCGGCACCGGGAACGATTGCCAGCCACGGCGCGCTGTCGAGATACTGCTGGGCGCCGTTCAGCATGTTGCCCCAACTCGGCAGCGGAGGCTGGATGCCGTAGCCGAGGAAGCTGACATAGGCTTCCAGAAGGATGGCGCGGGCTACGGTAAGCGTGGCCGCGACGATGATCGGGCCGATCGCATTGGGCAACAGTTCGCGAAACATGATGTGGCTGTTGCTCAAGCCCAGCATGCGGGCGGCGACGACGAAGTCGCGTTCGCGCAGCGATCGCACTTCCGCCTCGACGATGCGCGCGATTTCCATCCAGCTCGTTGCCGCGATGATCAGAGTGATCATGATCGGGCTCGGCTTGATGAAGGCCGCCATCGCCAGCAGTAGGAAGATGTTGGGAAAGGACAGCATCGCGTCGACGAAACGCATCAGCACCGTGCCGATGCGGCCGCCGAAGAAGCCGGCAGCGATACCGAGCACGGTTCCAAAGACTGTGCTGATGACCATCGCAGCGAAGCCGACCAGGAGCGAAATGCGTCCAGCCATGAAGAGCCGCGCCGCGATGTCGCGGCCGAGCGGATCGGTGCCGAAGAAATGATAGCCCGTGAACGGCGGCGAGAACCGGCCACGCAGGTCGATGTAGAGATCGTCAAAGGGCAGCAGCAAGGGGCCGAAGACGCAGGCCAACACCAGAACGACGATCATCACCAGGCCGAACATCGCCAGTCGGTGACGGGCAAATCGGCGCACGGAGCGGCTTTGCCACCAGCGGTGCCTGGCGTGGGTGGGGATGAGGAAATCCGACTGGGTCATCTATTCGTCCTCAGCTCAATCGAATGCGCGGATCGACGAATGCGACGGTGAGGTCCGCGGCCAGATTGCCGACCAGGACAAGAACCGCGGACATCATCAGCAGACCCATCACGACGGGGTAGTCGCTGTAACCGAGGCTATCGAGGAACAGCCGTCCCATGCCGGGCCAGGTAAAGACCGTTTCCGTCACCAGCGCCCCACCCAGTATCGTTGGCAGCTGCAGCCCCAGCAGGGAGATCATCGGCAGCAGGGCGTTTCCGAGGATGTGGCGGATCAATACGCGCCGGGAACTCAGCCCCTTGGCCCGGGCCGTTCGGACAAAATCCTGACTGATGACGTCGAGCGTGGCGGTGCGCATGTAGCGGCTCCACACGGCGACATTGACCAGCGCAAGAACGATGCTCGGCATGATGAGATGGATCGCGTAGTCGCCGAGCGAGCCATTGCCGATCGTGTACATGTTGCCGGCCGGCAGCCATCTGAGCCGCAGCGAGAATATGTAGATCGCGATCAACCCGAACCAGAAGGTCGGGATCGACAGTGCCACCATCGCGCCAACCGTCGCTGCGTAATCGAAGATCGAGTATCGTCTAAGCGCGCCCAGGACACCAATCCACGTCCCTACAAAGATGGCGATCGCGGTCGATACGCCCATCAGCAGCAATGTCGCGACAAGGTGCTCCCAGATGATATCAAGCACGGGCCTGCCGTCCCGGTAGGAATGACCCCAGTCACCGCGAAGCAGGTGGCTCAGCCAGTCGAGGTACTGGATGGGGAGGGGGCGATTGAGTCCCATTTGCGTGGCGATCCGGTCAAGATCGGCCTGCGTCATTCCTGGCGTGAGAGTGAATTGCGAGAGCGGTCCGCCCGGAGCCAGGTTCAGGACGGCAAAGCCGATCACCGAAACCAGCAGGAGCAGGACGAGACTCTGCCAGAAGCGGCCCAGCAGATAGCGAAACATGCCGGCTGTCTCCGTTTTGCTGTACGTCGGATTCGTCGCGCCAGAGGCACTTTATCGACGATGGAGGACGAGCCGGTGATGGCCGGCTCGGCCTATTCCGGCGCTATGACCAGTACCAGGTGGCCACATCCCAGGAGTCGATGCGTACGTTGATGTTCGGCTCGACGCCTTCGACACCGGACTTGTGTCCGCGCACCGTCGCGTATTGGAACATCGGCAGGAATGGCAGGTCGTTGCGTACGGTCTCCTGGATTTTCAGGTAGGCTTGCTTGCGCTTCTCCGGCACGAATTCAACGCCACCGGATTCGAGCAGCTTGTCCACCTCCGGGCTGGCATACTGCCAGGTATTCTGGCCGGCACCACCCTTGGCCGGAATCGACTTCGAGCTGAGATAGTCCGAAGTGTCGGGATCGGAGCCCGTCAGAAAGTTGATGCCGACGACGACGGAATCGAATTCCGACTTCATCCAGTAGTCGCCCCACATCACGGCCGGCGGCAGGTTGGAGATCACCACCTCGACGCCGATGTCGCGATATGATTGCTGGATGAACTGCTGCGCCTGCTCGCGGATATGATTGCCTGCCGTGGTCGAATTCTTGAACGAGAGGCGGACACCGTCCTTGACGCGGATGCCGTCCGCACCGGGGACCCACCCCGCGTCGTCCAGCAGTTTCTTTGCCTTGTCCACGTCGTATTCCTGCTTCGGCAAATCCGGATTGTAGTAGAAGGACTGCTGCGGCATGTAGGTTTCGGTTGGGGCCGGCAGCCCGTAGTAGAGGGCGTCGATGATCGTCTTCTTGTCCAGCGCATAATACAGCGCCTGGCGAACGGCGAGTTCCTTGAACTGCGGGCGCTCCATGTTGAAGCTGAGCGACTCGACCGTGGCGGCGGGAATGACGGCGACCGACGTTCCGCTCAATGCCTTGGCTTCCTCATAGTGGTCGGCTGTGATCCACTGTAGTCCGATGACGTCGATATCACCGGTTTTGAACTGGGTGTAGAGAACGGTCAGATCCGGAATGTACTTGTAGATCAGGCTCTTCAGGTAGGGGCCGTCGGCGAAGTAGTCGGTGTTGGCGGCCAGTTCGATATGGTCGCCGGCCATGCGTTCCACCCATTTGAACGGGCCAGTGCCGATCGGGGCATTGTTGAACGGCGCGCTGTTCTTGTCCTCCGCCGCACCGAGCACATGTTTGGGAACGATGAAGGTCGCGGCCAGGATCGACGGGTAGGGCGCGTAAGGCTCCTTCATCTTCCATTTGATCTGGGTTGGCGAGACGACAGTCAGGTCCTGGACAAGTTCGTGGCCGGCGCGTCGCCAGCTGCGAAACTTCGGGTCGACCAGCAGTTCGAGCGTGAACTTGACGTCCTCGGCGGTGAACGGCTGTCCGTCATGCCACTTCACGTCGTCGCGCAGCTTGACGTGCCACTCGAGCCCGTCGGCCGAGATGCCGCCGTTTTCGACGGTCGGCACCTCCTTGGCGAGCGCGGGGAAAAAATTGCCCTTGGGATCGACACCAAACAGCGGATCGAAGACGCTGAAGTGTATGCCCTCGTCGACCTCGATATGGGGCAAATGCGGGTTGAAGACGGTGGGCTCCTGGGAAAAGCCGACGATCACCTGTCCCTTGGGTTCGCTCGGCGGGGTTGCCGCGAGGGCCCTGCCTGCTCCCGTCAGGTTGGGCATGGTGAGGCCGGCGGCACCGGCGATTGCCATTCCAAGCGCCTGACGACGCGTCGGTCGAAAGATTATGCTGCTGCTCTTGTCTGACATTGGAGGCTCCTTTTCATAGTGTTCCACTTTCGCTGCGTCACGCTCTCTTGTCGGAGCGCTTATAATCCAGTGATCGGCGCGACCTTCGATCCGTCCGAGAACCGCGACCACCGGAAGTCCTTGGGATCGACGATCGGCGGCCGTCCGGTGACGATATCGGCCATCAGCCTACCTGCCGCGGGGCCGATGCCGAAACCATGGCCCGAGAAACCGGTCGCCACGTGAAAGCCGGGTACGCTGTCGACCGCCGAAATGACGGGAATGGCGTCGGGCGTGACGTCGATATAGCCGGCCCAGCGCTGCGCCACCTGTGCCTTTTCCAGAACCGGAAATGCTTTGCGGGCATTTGCAAGGACGCGCTCCGAGCTTTTCTTGGAAGGCTTTGGATCGAGCACGCGGCAGTATTCGAAGGGGCTCGCCTCATCCATCGCCCAGCGGGTCGGCATCCTTGCTTCGTCTAGGAAACGACCGCCCAGGCGGAATTGCAGCGATCGCCACTCTGTCTTCCAGGCCGGAAGAAAATCGCGCGCATAGCGAAAGGAGTTCGGCACGAGGTCGACGACATTGCTCATGCTGGAGGCGACGGTGTAGCCACCGTCCTGGCGCTTGCGTATGGCGAAGTTGTTTGCCCACACGGCCTGGTCCGGCCCGTTCTCGACCGGCGTCGTGCGAAGAACCGTGTTCATGACCTTCAACTGCGGCAGGTTGAGACCAAGCGTTCCGCAAAACAGGTTCGACCAGGCCCCTCCGGCAAGGACGACCGCCTTGCAGGCAATGAAGCCGCGTTCGGTCACCACGCCCGAGACGGCACCATTCGTCGTCTCCACGCCGCGCACGGCGCATTCCGTCAGTATGGCGGCGCCGCGGTCGCGTGCGGCTTCGGCAATCGCAGGCGCGGCCTTCTGGGGCTCGGCGCGACCGTCGGCGGGCGTGTAGAGCGCCCCTTTGACGTCGAGATTGGAGCCGGGGAGGAGGTCACGCAGTTCACCCGGGCCGATCATTCGCGACTCGAACTGATAGCCTTCGAGATGGCGTCCCCAGCGCTCGTGCTGTTCGTATTCCTTGTCGTCCGCGCATGTGAACACAATTCCGGCCCGGGCATAGCCAGTGTCTCGTCCGGTCCGTTCGGAGAGCCTCGCCCATATGCGCAAGGCCTCCGCCATCAGCGGAACCTCGCGTGGATCCCGCCGGGAAATGCGAACCCAGCCCCAGTTGCGACTGGACTGCTCCTGTCCGATCCCGCCCTTCTCGCACAGGGCGACCCGCAAGCCTGTCTCGGCCAGTTCAAGTGCCGTCGCGGTGCCGATGATGCCGCCGCCGACGACGACACAGTCGACCTCCTTTGGCAGCTCGGTATCTCCATGGACGGGGACGACGAACGGTCCGGGCATGCTCAGTAGGACTCCTCGAGCTGGCAATTGATAGAAAATTCCGCGACGCTCGCATGATCGGGCAGATCGAGAAGCAACCCGATGATCCGTGCGAGGTCGTCCGGATCGGTCATCAGCGCATCGGAGCGATCGGTGATGCCGCGGGCCATGTCGGTGGCGACGAAACCTGGACAGACGGCAGTGGCCCGAATTCCGAGGTCCCACCCCGCCTGCCGAATGCCGTGGGCAGCGCGACTGCGGCAAATTTGGAGATCGAGTAGGATCCCGCGGTCACGGACTTGACCCGCTTGCCAGACAACGAGGCCAGTATGATCACCCGGCCCGCGGGGCTCGCCGCAAGCGACGCCCATGACGCGCGCACCAGACGGCGCGGAGCCTTGACGTTGATCTCGAACATCAGATCGAGATCCGCGTCGTCGATGTCGATGACCGACTTCGGAATCATGATGCCGGCGCTGGCGACAACCGCGTCGATCCGGTTGAAGGCATCAATGGTGCCGTCGACCCACGTTTGTTCACTGCCGGCTTCCGCGGCATCGTACGGGAACACGCGGACGCGTTCGCTATCGGCCCAGTCGGGCTGCACCGATGCGCGCATGCCAAGCGACAATGTCCAGCCCGTCTCGAACAGGTGCCGGGCGCAAGCCGCACCAATGCCGCGGCTGGCACCGGACACGAGTGCCACACGCTGGCCGGCTCGGATTCCCGCGGGTTTCCTCATTGGTCGAGTCCCGCGGTGCGGCGATAGACACGCCGCAATATGTCCAGCAGACGCTTCTGGTCTTTCTCAGGCACATCGGCGAAGAAATCGCTGGATTGCTTGGTGGCGATCTTGCGCACCTTGCGGGCGAGGTCTGCCCCCTTTTGGGTGATGTGGAGCTCCTGTGCGCGTCCATCGTCCGGCGCAGCCTGACGCGTGATCAGTTCGTGATCGATCATCTGGTCGACCAGCCTGCCCATGGCGGAGCGATCGCGCATAATGAGCTGCGCGATGACCGATGGCCGTATTCCTGGATGGCTGTCGACAAGGAGCAGGGTGGTGATCTTGCCCGTTCCCCGGGCAACATCGAGACCTTCCAGACGGTCATCGAGATCGCGAGAAAGCGCTATGTTGATGCTGCGGATATAAAAGCTCAACGTGTCTTCGAGGACATCCAGCCCGACCGTCTCGACAGGATAAGGCGGACCTTTGTTCTTCTTCACCGGCATCGAACACTCTCCAGAGGCTGTCGTGGACAGCCTTCATCGAGATCGCCGCAGCCCCATCCGGGGTTGTCGAGGGTCTTCCAGGGTATGATTGAGCGAGTAGTGGATAAATGCAACTACTTTTAGTGGACAAACGCAACTATTCCACTCAGCAGGAGACCGGCGCGGCACGCATCGGCAGCCTGATCAAGGAGCAGACATGCGGCCGCGCCTTTGTCGGCACGTTCATTTATTGTTCAGGGGAGGAGAGCTTCAGGGTGGCCGCGGCTCAAGCCGCCGGGATCCAATCCTTGCCGGGAATGGCGGAGATCAGTTGCCTCGTATAGGGGTGATGTGGCGACCGGAATATCTGCGACGGCGGGCCATACTCCACGACTTCGCCGCGGTTCATCACCAGAATTTCGTCGCAGATCCGGCTTGCCACCCGCAGGTCGTGAGTGATGAAGATCATGGCGATCTTTATTTCTTCCTGGATGCTCGCCAGCAGATCGAGAATCTGCGCCTGGATGGAGACATCGAGAGCCGAGACCGCTTCGTCGGCGACCAGGACCTTGGGGTCCATCATCAGGGCTCGTGCGATGCCGATCCGCTGACGCTGGCCGCCAGAGAATTCGTGCGGAAAGCGGTCATAGGCACCCTCGTCGAGGCCGACCAGACGCAGCAGCTGCAGCGCCTTTGCGCGCGCTTCCTGGGCAGACAAACCATGCGCCATCGGGCCGACGGTGAGGATCTTGGCGATCGTCTGGCGCGGATTGAGAGAGGCGAACGGATCCTGGAAGATCATCTGGATGTGCGGCCGCATCGGCCGGAATTGGGAGTCCGAAAGTGCCGCGATATCCTTGCCGTCGAACAGGATGCTGCCTCCGTCGCTGTCCAGGAGTTTCAGCAAGACGCGGCCCAGCGACGATTTCCCCGAGCCGGACTCGCCGACGATGCCGAGCGTTCTGCCCTGGCGAACCTCGAAGCTGACCTGCTTGACGGCATGCACGATGCGGGACCGCGAGAAGAAGCCGATGCCCGGGCGATATGTCTTGTCGAGGTTCTGCACCGCCAGCACGATCGGAGTATCCTCGCGTGCCTTCGTTTCGCACCCGATCATATGCGGGACGGCAGCGATCAGCCGCCTGGTGCAGGGGTGGCTTGGATTGCCCAGTACGTCGGCGGCAGCACCTTGTTCGACCATCGCGCCTTTTTCCATGACGATGACGCGATCGGCGATTTCCGCGACAACGCCAAAATCGTGGGTGATGAACATGACGCTCATGTTCCTTTCGCGCTGCAGCCGCCGGATCAGGGCAAGGATCTGCGCCTGGGTGGTGACGTCGAGAGCGGTGGTTGGCTCGTCGGCGATCAAAAGATCGGGCTTGAGCGCCAGCGCCATGGCGATCATGACGCGCTGGCGTTGTCCGCCAGAGAGCTGGAACGGATACTGGTGGCGCAAAACCTCCGGTTCCGGCAGGCCGACTTCGCCAAGCAGGTCGACAACCGCCCTGGCGCGGGTCGCCGAGGTGCCGGACCGGTGTGCTTCCATGACCTCCGCCACCTGCTGGCCGACATTCATCAGCGGATTGAGCGCGGAAAGCGGATCCTGGAAGATGATGGAGACCGAACGGCCACGCAGACTGCGCATCACGTCTTCCGCGGCGCTGGCAAGATCGTGACCCTTGAAGCGGATGCTTCCCTGGGCGATCCGCACCGAAGACGGCAGCAGGCCCATGATCGCGTTTGCGGTGACGGACTTGCCGGAGCCGGATTCGCCGACGATGCAGAGCATCTCACCCATCCGCATGTCGAAGGATATGTTTTCGACCGCGTTCTGCCGCTCCATGTTCTTTGGCAGGCGGACGGTCAGATTTCGAACAGAGAGAACAGTTTGCTCGCTCAGCTCGTGGGTGGTCATTTCGCTCGGCGGCATTGCTTGGCCCTTCAAAGTCCAATGATCTGACAGCATACTAGTCGCACGCCCTGCCATCAGCGCAAGCCCCAACGTGAAGTCGCGTGGTGGGGAGCCTGAGCAGGACACGGTCATCCACGAGTATGTGAAGAAGCAGCCTTTGGCATCGGTGAAGGTTCCCGGCGTGGAACTCAATATCGGCTCACGCTGCCAGACACCGTCGAGCTTCACGAAGTTCCGAAGGTTAAATACCGCTATGTCGTAATCGACAATCGGACGGTTCTTGTCGATCCTGGCACTCGCAAGATTGTCAAGGTCTACGACTGAACCAGCCCTCCGGCCCGCCGCTGGCGGCGAGCCGACCCAACAAACCGTTCTAACAGGCGCAAAAGCCCGCCACCTCCGGGAGAGGTGACGGGCCTCTTAGATACCAGCGAGGTGGACTATGAAATGCTGGCGATCCATAAACGTAAAAAAGCCGACCGAGTTTCCTGAAATATTAGACGGTACGAAAATGGACAAACCGTCGTGATCGTCTCGATCCGCACCTTGTCGCTTGTGCAATTGAGCCCGCGCCACTTGCGGGAGGCGCGGGCCGATCGGGCCGGTGAAATCCCGATCTTCGGCAGTGATGGGGTGAGCATCGCTTGCCGCAATCACAAATAGTTAGAGGTTGCTAATGTTTGGTCAAGCCGTATCGAACGTCGGCTTCCAGTCGCGGTTGTCGCTTCTGCGGTATTGTAGCGGAACCTCACGGCCATACGACCGTTTTTCCAACGAGGTCGCCACCATGGATTGGAACCGCGTCGAAGGAAATTGGAAGCAGGTCAAAGGTAAGGTCAAGGAACAGTGGGGCAAACTCACTGATGATGATCTCGACCGCATCGCCGGTAAGCGCGATCAGCTCGAAGGCAAAACCAGGAGCGCTATGGCATTGAGAAGGATCGCGTACGCCGCGACATCGACGACTGGTATGCTCGACAAGGCTGGTAGGGAAGCGTTGAACCCGTCAATTCAGGGCGCCGTCACGGACCGCGCCCTTTTTTCAGCGGTCGAATGATGTTGGCTTCCAAGTCGCGGTTGCGCTCCCGCTTCTGACCCCCGTAGTCAGGAATGCGGAAGAAGACTGGCCGGCGGTCGCGTCCCGCTGGATCTGGACCCGCTTCTGATCACTGTTGGCGCATTCGTGGAGCGCACGCCACCATGCGCTTCTCATGGTTGACGATATCCTTCGCCGTGATGGCGTCGCATTCGGCCGGCGTCTAGCGCTTACCGGGAAACGATATTCGTGATCCCGGTATGGCCGCGACACACGGTAAGGACAAGGCCGACATCGTAGTAAGGGACATACTTCGTCCCCTCCCACGACCCGGTGTAAGCGGTGGCGGCGGCCAGCAAAGCAAGTCCCGCTGCGCCGGTCTGGAGATAACGACTTTTCATTGGTTTGATCCTTTGGTTGTTGCGCCACAAAGGGGCGATGAGCGCCGCGCCGATCGTGACGAAGAGAAGGGGAGGCGAAGACGTTTGGCGGGACCGATCGCTGTAGAGCGGCAAGACCGCTTCAGCGCCGGAGAGAATGCCGGCAATCGCAAGGATGCGAACCGACCAAGCCCGCTTCAGGACATCGGGCCAGTTGTCGATGATCCTGATTTCGGTCGCACGAAGTGGCCTCCAGACGGCTTTCGCCGACAGAGGGAGGGCAGACATAGCGATGGTCCTTGGTTTGGGATCATTTTCCCGGCGTCGGGAAAATGGTCAGGCCGGCGACAAAAATGCCCCGACCGACGTTGCAGTGGATGAACGACGCTCGACGGAAGTCTAAGGTCGATCTAGCCCGCGCCGAATTGACGAAGATTCTTCGTGACCGGCCGCCAGCAAGGAACATCGCGGTCTGCCACAAAGGGACCGACCATGACGCGCCTTTCAAGCCTGAAGCGGAGCATTTCGTGATTTGCCCCATATGCGGCCAAGAGATCGACATGGGGGAGTTAGGCGAAGTGCTTCACCACGCCGAACCCGACCACAAGCCGTTGCAGTACCGCGACTAGCCGGTGATGCCGTCCGGAGCCGGCGTGATGACGATCAGCTTGACAGCCTCCGCCTCGGCGAAGGTCCTGGCGCGAAGGTTGCTTGCAGACGGCGCGCGAGAATATTAGCGATCGGGAACATACGGTTCCTGCTGGCGTTTATCGGGTGATCGGCCTTCTGGGAGGTTGCTATGAGAAAACTGTTACTTGCTTCGGTGATTGCCATCGCCTCCGCCGCCGCCACGGTCGTGCCTGCGGATGCACAATTCTTCGGTCCTGGCATCGGCTTTTTTGGTCCGTTCGGCGGCCTCGGCCCGTTCGGTGGTGGCCCCTTCTACGGCGGCGGCCCGTTTTACGACTATGGCGGCCGCTATTACGGCCCCCGCTATTATCGCGATTATTATCCCGGCTACGTGGCGCGCTACCCGCATCGCTACTATTACCGGCATCGTCACTATAACCGCTGTCACGTGAAGTGGGTGAGGCACTGGCACCATCACCACCGGGTGCTGGAACGCGTTCGGGTTTGCCGGTACTGACAGGGCCCGATTTGCTGCGGTTGCGCGGTAGGCGTGGAAGGTGCTGCGGCCGTTCATAGGAACACCTTCCAAGCGACAAAGGGGGTGTAGGCGACGCCGACGACGAAGCCGCCGGCCGCCCACAAGAGCCGATCAATCCACGGAGCGACCAAGGCTTTAGCTGCATGATGTGCCTCCTATGCCACGGCCGCTGAAGGGTCATCGACGTAGTCTTTGATGGCGTTCGGGTCGACGTTGTCCGTGGCGTCTTCCTCTGCGCCCATCCCGGTTGCTTCAGACGCGAGCGCATCGGCTTCCTTAACGGCATCGAACGAAGACGAAAGCTCGCCACGGCGCTGCAATTCGCTCCAGAACGTTTCGCGCGTGATCTCGCCAGCGACGCGGACCTTCAAGAGGCTGTCGACCGACTGGCTGTCTTTGCCCGTCTCCTGGTCATACTCCGTCGCGACATTGACCGAGGGCGCCCGAAACGTGTCGGCCGCACCGCGATAGCGCTCCGCGAACACGAAAGCCCTCTCCAGCGCATCCTTCAGGTTGAGCGCCATGTTCTTGATCGCCAAGTTCTCGCGGTTCTCCCCGGCCTTGACAGAGGTCGCCGTGATGACGCCGGAACCCTTTTGGTGCGGCTTCATCGACAGTTCGTCCATTTCGGCCACAAGCCGATCAAGGTCTTTCTGACCGGCCTCGATCGCCTTGCCCTCCGCCTCGACGAAATACCACTTGCCTTGGTCTTCCGTGATCAGCAGCGAGTGGGGGCCGAGTGTGGCGATCGGCTCTTGATCCCGGCCAGGTTTCTTCGCCGGCATCTTCACGCCGGAGCCTGCCAGCATCGGGAAGCGGGCATATTTCAGAATGTTGCGCTGATCAGAACCCGACTGCCAATGCTCGATCAGTTCTTCCATGCGAGATCGAGGAAGGGCGGCTTGACCGCGAACCCGGTCTTCGTGGTGCGGCGGTCAGTGAAGTAGATGGACGATCGAGACTTCGCCGAGAGTGTTCGGGCCGGATTGGATGATGCCCCACTTGCCTTCATTGCCCTTGTCGTCGGTCGCCAGTTCCCACAAATCCCATCCGTCGGAACGCCAATGGCGAACCCGCTTGACCGTGACCTCCGCAAAGCCGACGACGCGCTTGGTGTTCTCCCAAATGCGAGCGTCGATACATTGCGGCTTGCCCGACGCCGTGGTGATCGTGCAGGACAGCACGTCTTCAGCCCGGTAGTGAATGAAGTAGGGCCGAATGTTGCGGACTCGTAGCGATCTGCTGGCGGCGAGTTTGGCCGCAACGTCTCCGTTGCCAATCCGTCCCAAGAGCGCTCCAAACGGCCTCTTCAATGGGCTGATATGATCTGGGCGAAGGACGACTGAAGCCTAGGCCACAACGGCGCATCTCGACTTCCCTGCCGGCCCCCACCCCGTGCGGCAAGCCGAATGGGGACCCCGGGCGCCGCCATTCTTCGCGAGACAAGAAAGTCGTTCCTGCGCCGTCCTCCGCTTTGCTTTGGTCGCAAGCGATGCGTCGTCGGTCGCCTCCGGCCAATTGATCGCTATCGAGGCCGCATGGTGCGGGCTCGGGAACAGAAAACGGAGACTTACAATGGCTACCATCGGCACCTTCAAGAAGACCACCGCGAACGAATTCACCGGCGAAATCGTCAGATGCAGCAGCGCACCACTAGCACTCGATTTTGCATAACTTCGGGGCGACTTAAAACGAACTCTGCTTCGCTAGCCAATCTCTGACAACTGCCACATGCCCGGTAACTTCCTGAGACTTGGACCAGGCGACGTTGAATGATTTTCCGGTACGATGAACATGGTTGGTTATCCGAACCAGGCTCCCATTGCTTACCAGTCGGTCGGTTAGATGTGCCCAGCCGAGGGCAATGCCCTGACCTTCCAGGACCGACTGAATCACCGAGACATAGTCGTTGATGCGAAGGCCCTGGGGGGCGAGGGCGCCGTCAACCCCGGCCGCGGCCAGCCAGTCTGGCCAAGTTACCGCCGGCCGATGCGGCTCATCCAGGTGGATCAGTCGATGCTTGCATAAGTCCTCGATCGTTTGCGGCGTTCCGTGGCGATCGAGATACAAGGGGCTGCACAGAGGATATATTTCCTCTGGCGCCATCGGTAGCAGCCCGTAATCCGGCATGTCATCAGCGTCACCGCCCCTGATGCCGAGGGGTATGCCTTCAGCGGCAAGATCGAGATCGCGATCGCTGGTTTGGATGCGCAACTCTATTCCCGGCAACTCTTCCCGAAAACGCTGCAGTCTAGGAACAATCCATAACGTAGCGAACGCGGTCGATGCCGACAGCGTGACGTGGTTGCCACCGGCAGATGCCTTGAGGCGTTCCGCAGACTTCTGAATATGAGAAAGCCCAAGTGTCACGTCGGCAAAGAAGCGGGCCCCCGGTTCGGTGAGTTCGACTTTTCGATGCCGGCGGACAAAAAGCTTCGTACCGAACTGCTCCTCGAGGCGTATGATCGAGAGTGAAACCGCTGCCTGGGACATGCCAAGTTCCTTGCCGGCTGCTGTGAAATTGAGCAGACGGCCAGCTGCCTCAAAAGCGATTAGCCCATTCGCGGAGGGCAAGAGATGTCGCAAGCTACCCATAATCAAAGCTTATCGCATTGATTAGAATTTTCCAGCGTCACAGCCGAATTTCGTCTCGCTAAGATAACTGAATCTGGGAGGATGGAGTTTCCATGAACGCACCGGCCGCTGAAATAACCGAACCTGCCAACCGTCGAGCGGGTGGCCGCGTGGGGCGCAAGACGCTGCGCGGAATTCCCATGGCCTCTTTTCCGACCCTGGTCCGCAAGATCCCTGTGTATGAAATGGTCCCGGATGAGGCGGTGGAGTTGATCCATCAGGAGTCGCTCTCGATTCTCGAAGAGGTTGGTTGCGAATTCCGCGACGACGAGGCGATTGCCCTGTGGAAGGCCGCCGGAGCCGATGTTTCCGAGACGCGCGTCCGTATCGACCGTGCGCTGCTGATGGAACTGGTATCGAAAGTCCCGTCAGAGTTTACGCTCAATGCGAGGAATCCGCAGCGTACGGTGCGGGTAGGCGGCAACAACTCCATCTTCGTGCCGATGTACGGCGCGCCCTACGTGCGCGACCTCGACAACAACAGGCGTTACGGCTCGCTCGCCGACCTCAACAATTTCCACAAGCTCGCCTACATGGCGCCGGCACTGCACTCGTCGAGCTCGGTCATCTGCGAGCCGATGGAAATTGCGGTGCCGAAGCGTCACCTCCACATCATCCATTCGGCGCTAAAGCATTCCGACAAGCCGTTCATGGGCATCGTTACGTCGAAGGAACGCGCTGAAGACACGATGGCGATGGCCGGCATCGTGTTCGGCGAGGATTATGTCCGCGACAATCCGGTGCTGGTGTCGATTACCAACTGCAATTCGCCGCTGGTCTGGGACGCCACCATGCTGGACGCGATGAAGGTCTATGCGCGCAGCAACCAGCCGGTGATCCTGGCGCCCTTCGCGCTGTGCGGCGCCTCGACCTCGGCCTCCGCCGTGGGGGCGGTCGCGCAGGTCAACGCGGAAGCGCTGGCGGGTGTCGCCTTCACCCAGCTGTTGCGACCAGGGTCGCCGCAGATCTATGGCCAGTTCATGGTCACCGTCGACATGAAGACCGGCGCTCCGATGGGCGGCACGCCGGAGGCCGCGCAGATGATGTATCTGATGGGTGCGCTGGCGCGGAAATACCGCCTGCCGTGGCGCACGTCGGGCTTCCATGTCGGCTCGAAGCTGAACGACGCCCAGGCGGGCTACGAGGCGAACATGCTGATGCATGCCGCCATCCTTTCAGGCGCCAACTACATCTGGCATTCCGCCGGATGGCTCGAGGCCGGTCTGAGCTGCGGCTATTCAAAATTCGCGACGGACTGCGAACAGCTTGTCGGCTGGTACAAATATGCCGGCGGGCTTCCGTTCGACGATTTCAAGGAGGCGATGGCGGCAGTCCGCGAGGTGGGCCCGCAGGGCCATTTCCTCGGCACCAAACACACGCTCGAACATTTCGAGTCGGCCTTCTTCATACCCAGCATCATGGACTTCAATTCGTACGAACAATGGAAGGCTGAAGGGGCGAAGGACCACGACACGCGCGGTCGCGAGAAGGCGCGCAACATGCTCGCCGACTATGAGGAACCGAAGCTTGACGAGGGCATCGCCGACGGCCTGACGGATTTCATCGCGCGGCGCGAGGAGCGGCTGCCGGACAGCGTCAGTTAAAGACGTAACGGGAACAAAAGGGAGGAAAAAATGACACTCTTCAGAAGCAATGGCGACCGCGTCCCGGGCGCTATCGAGGCAATGGCGAAAGAGACGCGTGCAGGCCATATGGACCGGCGCGAATTCCTGGCGCTGGCCAGCGCCTTCGGCGCGTCGACGGCTTTCGCCTACAGCATGATCGGCCTTGCCGAGCCGACCAAAGCCCTGGCTGATGAACCGAAAAAGGGCGGAACGCTGCGTGTCGCGATGTCGGTCAAGGCGCAGAAGGATCCGCGCACCTATGACTGGACCGAGATGGCAAACGTCACCCGCAGCTGGCTGGAGCCGCTCGTCCGCTACACGCACGAGTTCACCTTCGAGCCGGTCCTGCTCGAAAGCTGGGACGTCAATGACGACGCCACCGAATACACACTGCATCTGCGCAAAGGCGTCACCTGGAACAATGGCGATGCCTTCAACGCCGATGACGTGGTCGCCAATCTGAACCGCTGGTGCGAGAAGGGTGCGTCCGGCAATTCCATGGCGGCACGCGTCGGCGCGCTGATCGACACAAAGACCGGCAAGGCCAAGGATGGCGCCATCACCAAGGTCGATGACCTCACGGTCAAGCTGAAGCTGACCGAACCCGACATCGCGATCATACCGGGCTTCACCGACTATCCGGCGCTGGTCGTGCATCGCGACTTCGACAAGGATGGCGCCGACCCGATCAAGAAGCCAATCGGCACCGGACCTTTCGAAATGGTGTCTTATGCGGTGGGTACGAAGGCGGTCGTCAAGCGTCGCGAGAACAGCAAGTGGTGGGGTGGCGAAACGCCGCTCGACGGGGTCGAGTTCATCGACTACGGCACCGACTTCAACGCCACGCTAAATGCCTTCGAGTCCGGCGAGATCGACCTCGATTTCGAAACGCCGGCCGACTTCATCGACGCCCTCGACAAGATGGATCTGGTAAAGTCGGAGGTCGCGACAGCGACCACGCTCGTTGCCCGCACCAACATCACCCACAAGCCCTATGACGACCAGCGGGTGCGCAATGCGCTGCAGATGGCCGTCGACAACAATGCCGTCATGCAGCTCGGCTACGCCGGGCTCGGCACGGTCGGCGAGAACCACCACGTCGCCCCGATCCATCCCGAATACTATCCGCTGCCCAAGAAGACACGCGATGCCGCCGCCGCCAAGAAGCTGATGGCGGATGCGGGGCAGGCCGACTTCGAGCACGAACTGATCACCGTCGAGGACGAATGGCAGAAGAACACCGGCGATGCGATCGCCGGCCAATTGCGCGATGCCGGCATCAAGGTCAAGCGTACGGTGCTGCCGGGCTCGACCTTCTGGAATGACTGGACGAAATATCCGTACTCGATGACCATCTGGTACATGCGGCCGCTGGGCGTCCAGGTGCTGGCGCTCGGCTATCGCACCGGCGAAGCATGGAACGAAACGGCCTATGCCAACCCGGATTTCGACGCCAAGCTGAAGCAGGCGCTCTCGCTGGCCGATCCTGCCAAGCGCAAGGAAGTGATGAAGGACGTCGAGCAGATCTTGCAGGATTCCGGCGTCATCATCCAGCCGTTCTGGCAGAAGCTCTACTGCCACATGAGCAAGAAGGTGAAGAACTACGGAATGCACCAGACCTACGAAATGGACTTCCAGAACGTCTGGCTGGACGCCTGATTTAACTCCCGCGACTTGCAAGCAAATGCTGCCGGCACCTATGACAAAGGTGCCGGCAGCCCGTAAATCACTGACAAGCAATTGGCGTAGGCAAAATGTCCGACGACGAGATCATCCTTTCCGAACTTTCCGACGACGAGTTGGTGCAGCAGATGCACGACGATCTCTATGACGGGTTGAAGGAAGAGATCGAGGAAGGCACCAACATCCTGCTCGAGCGCGGCTGGGCGCCCTACAAGGTGCTCACCGAGGCGCTGGTCGAAGGCATGCGCATTGTCGGCGAGGATTTTCGCGACGGCATCCTGTTCGTTCCCGAAGTGCTGCTGTCGGCCAACGCCATGAAGGCCGGCATGTTCATCCTGCGTCCGCTGCTCGCCGCCACCGGCGCGCCGAAGCAGGGCAAGATGGTGATCGGGACCGTCAAGGGCGACATCCATGACATTGGCAAGAACCTTGTCGGCATGATGATGGAGGGCGCCGGCTTCGACGTCATCGACCTCGGCATCAACAATGCGGTCGAGAAATATCTCGATGCGATCGAGAAGCATCAGCCCGACATCATCGGCATGTCGGCCCTGCTGACTACGACCATGCCCTACATGAAGGTCGTCATCGACACGATGAAGGAAAAGGGCATCCGCGACGACTATGTCGTGCTGGTCGGTGGCGCCCCGCTAAACGAGGAATTCGGCAAGGCCGTCGGTGCCGATGCCTATTGCCGCGACGCGGCGGTGGCGGTCGAGACCGCCAAGGATTACATGAAGCGCAAGCACAACGTTCGCGCTTCATAGCCCCAAGGCAATCTTCCGTCCTTCGTGGAAGGCATAGGGCGCCTGGCGCGGGGCGACGCCATCGCCGACCTCCATGAAAGGCTGGGATGTGTTTTCCAACTCTTTTGCCAGCCAATTCGCTGCCACATTGGTGGTTGCGAGGACAAGGCAATCGCCGGGCACGAAGCTTTCTTCACCGGTGTTGTGATCAACGATGGTTGCGCCATCCCCGTGCCACGCCAGCACGCTGACATCCACCAGCCATGTAGCGCCAAGCTGACGCAATGTCCGCCGCAGCGGGAAATCGGCAGCGGTGCGCTGCAGTTCCTTGCCGACCAGCGGATCGGGCGTGAGAATGGTGACTTGGTGGCCATCCTCGGCAAGTTTCCAGGCTGTGCCACCGCCTCGCCAACCGCCGCCCTCATCGAGCAAAAGCACGCGCTTACCCGGCCGCGCAACGCGGGCCATAACGGATTCGATCGAGAAGACATTGCCTTTTTCGATGCCGGGCAGGCTCGGCATTGCCGGCAGAGCTTTCTGAAACCCGGTTTCAGGAGACACGGACCCCGTAGCAAGGATGACGGTATCAGCTTTGAATGAGGCGATTTCCGAAGCTTCGACATAGGTGTTCAGTCGTACGTCGACGTTCAGTTGGCCGAGCTGGCGCTCATACCACCCAAGAAGGTCGAGGATTTGGCCGCGGCGCGGCTGCAGCCCGGCAAGCAGAAAGTTCCCGCCCAATCTGCTGGAGGCTTCGGTCAGAACCACGTCGTGACCCCGCTCGGCGGCAACGCGAGCCGCCTCGAGGCCGGCGGGACCGCCGCCGACGACAAGCACCCGTTTCTTGATGGCGGCTGCCGTGAACCGGTCACCACCCCACTCAAACTCGCGCCCCGCCGAGGGATTGATAAGGCAGCTGATCCAGTAGTCGCGGGAACGGCGGCCCCAGCACATCTGGTTGCAGGATATGCATCCGCGCACGTCTTCCGGCCGGTCCGCCGCGGCCTTGCGTGCCAGGTGCGGATCGGCGATCTGGCCCCGCACGATCGAGACCAGGTCTGCAGCCTTCTCGCCAAGCACCGTTTCGGCGTTTTCAGGCGTCCTGATATGGCTTTCGGCGATCACGAGCGCCGTCGTGACCACACCCTTCAGGACCGTCGCGAGATCGGTGCCAAGCTTTTCCGGATAGAGAAAGGTCGGCATTATCTTGTAGAAATCGAGGTAGCTGCCGGTGCCACAGGTCACGTAATCGATCAGCCCCTGCTCATCATGCAGCCGAACGATCTCCGCCAGTTCCTGGCGACTGAGCGCGACTGGGTAGTCGGGCTCGTCGCTGACCGACAGTCCGACGATAAAATCGCGGCCGCATGTTTCGCGGATGCGGGTCAGAATCTCGCGGGAGATCCGCGTGCGGTTTTCGAGCGAGCCTCCCCATTGATCCTCGCGTTGGTTTGTCCAGGGTGTCCAGAACTGATCGACCAGTCCGAGATAGGCCGCCCAGACTTCGACGCCATCGAAACCGGCCTCCTGGCAACGGCGGGCAGCCTGAACAAAGCTGTCGATGGTCTCCCAAATCTCATCCTCGGACATAGCGTGGGAACCGTCGCTGTCATGGTAGCTTGGAAGGCCCGAGGGCGACCAATGTGCATGAAACGAGTTGTCCGAATCGCCATGCGCACCGACATGATAGAGCTGCTGGATGGCGATCGCCCCGTGGTCCTTGATCGCGCGTGTGACCCGCTCGAAATGAGGAATGACGCTATCATCGCCAGGTCGAAAATTGCCGCGTGTCAGTACGGCGGCCTGATGGACGGGCATGGGCTCGACAACAATCATGCCGGCCCCGCCGATAGCTCGTTCAGCATAGTAGGCAACGTGTCGTTCGGTCGGCACGCCATTTTCGGCCATGTTGGCCGTATGAGCCCCGAACACGATCCGGTTTCGCAGCGTGCGGCTGCCCAGCTTTACCGGCGAGAAGAGATGCGGAAAGAGTTTTGACATAGTATCTCACCAGCGGTCGGAGGGAGGCACGGCTCGTGCGGCTGTCAGGTGGCTTGTCCCATAGTCACGGATTTCTGAAGCGCTGCGGCAAGGCCGTCTCGCACGGCGGCTTCAAACCCGGCTGCGCGCATGGCCTCGATCGCTGCCGCGGTGGTGCCGCGGTAATCGAGGAAGGTCTGGACGATATCTTTGGGATTGTCTGCGCGGGCCGCGAGGAGTTTTCCGGTTCCAACGAGCAGCGCGCTGACGCCCCGCCGGGCAATATCTGGGTTCATTCCTCGGCTGACCGCATCGTCGATCATCGCTGCCGCCAAAAGCGCCGGAAAGGCTGGGCCGGAGCCTGTAAGGCCCGTCATATAGTCGATATCTGCTTCGCTTTTGACCTCATCGGCAGCACCACAGGCCTCCAGAATACGGCGAACGACATTGCGGTCATCCGCGGTGACCTCCTGGGAGCCTATCCAGGGACTATAGGAATACCGCACCTCTGCCGCTGCATTCGGAAGCGTGCGGACGACACGGTCGGTCTTGAGACGTTTAGCCAATTGGTCGAGAGGGATTCCGGCCATGACCGACATGACGAGCTTGCCATACGCAGAAATCTCGATAGCAGGCCAATCCTGGGGGCGGACCGATACGATGATGACATCAGATCGATCCGCCAGCTCCTGATTGTCCCTGGTCCATGTTGCGCTTGGCTGAAAGCCGGGTTGCCCGCTTCTATGAGAGAGAGTGAGTTGCTCGGGGGACACTATTTGCGCATCGATGATGGCCTCGGCGAAGGCGCGTCCAAGCCAGCCACCTCCGCCGATTATTCCGATGCTCAAGGGTTCGCCCATTGTCAAACCTGCCTCACCCCCCCGAATAGCCATGTCTGGCGAAGAACCGGTCTAGCTCGCGCTGCTGCGGGGCCTCACCTGTAAAGATCTCTACGTACCCGGGAATGCGGTTCATGCGGTTCGCGAGATCTTCCTTGGTCTGCATTGAGATGTAGCCAATCTGCACAAGGTAGATGGTGCGCGCTCGAACATCGGCTGAGCTTTCCTTGTAACCGAAGCGGACGAACATTTGGCTCATTGCATTGAGACGCGCCTGGTCGGCTTTATGCACCTCTGAGAGAATGTCAGGGGATTGAATCGCCCAGCTTCTGACTGCGAACTCAAACTGGGCATCGAACAAGGACTTGTCGAGCCAGCAGTCGAAAACGTTCAGCATCGCTTCGGCCACCGTCTCGGCATACGCCTCGGCCTGCTTGACGAGGTTGCCAGTGTTCTTGTCGCGCCAACGGGTCACGAGGGCAGCCAAGAGTTCTTCTCTGTCCTTGAAGAACCAATAGAAGCTGGTGCGCGACAGGCCCAACTTCTTGGCCAATGGCGAAATTCTCACCGAGTCGACGCCGGATTCGAGAAGCAGGTCGTAGGCGGCTTCAAGCCATCCCTCCGGCGATCCGCGCCACCCGCTATCGTTTGAAACCTGCTCCATGAGCGGCCAGCCTAACAAAATGTCAAAGTGAAAACCAGCAAAATGTACACCTATGTCGACTCTGCCGACTTCCTGGAAACTAAACTTGACATGCATGTACATTTCCAGATAGCGTTCGTACTTGCCCTCCCAGTCTCGGAGTCCGTCATGTCGAGCGATCCCCTTCTGCAGCCGTACAAACTCAAGCATTTAACCCTGCGCAATCGCATTATCGTGACGTCCCACGAGCCTGCCTATCCGGAGGATGGCATGCCGAAGCAGCGCTATCTTGCTTACACGGTGGAGCGGGCGAAAGGCGGTGTGGCGATGACGATGACGGCCGGGTCCGCGGCCGTCTCGAAAGACAGTCCTCCGGTTTTCAACAACCTGCTCGCCTACAAGGACGAGATCGTGCCGTGGATCAGGCAGATGACCGATGCGGTGCACGAAGAGGGTGCCGCCATCATGATCCAGCTAACCCATCTTGGACGGCGTACACGCTGGGACAAAGGCGATTGGCTTCCGGTTGTGGCGCCGTCCCATCATCGAGAAGCCTCACACCGCTCATTTCCCAAGAAAATTGAAGACTGGGATATCGAACGCATCATCAAGGACTTCGCGGACGCAGCGGAGCGAATGAAAGCAGGCGGGATGGATGGCGTCGAGCTCGAGGCCTACGGCCACTTGCTCGACCAGTTCACGTCTCCTCTCACGAACGAACTTGACGGTCCTTATGGCGGTGCGCTTGATAACCGCATGCGCTTCTGCATGGATGTCTTGAAGGCGATCCGGTCACGGGTCGGCGAGGACTTCATCCTGGGCGTGCGCTATACTGCGGATGAGGCTCTTCCAGGCGGCAATGGCGTGTCGGAGGGAATAGAAATCTCCAAGCGCCTCAAGGAAAGCGGACTTGTCGATTACCTTAACGTGATCCGCGGCCATATCGACACCGATGCGGGCCTGACGGACGTCATTCCGATCCAGGGAATGGCGAATGCGCCGCATCTTGATTTTGCCGGCGAGATTCGCGCCGCGACCAACTTTCCAACCTTCCATGCAGCGAAAATACCGGATGTGGCGACTGCGCGCCACGCGATTGCATCGGGCAAAGTTGACATGATCGGCATGACGCGTGCCCACATGACTGACCCACACATCGTGCGGAAGATCATTGAAAAGCGCGAAGACGAAATCAGGCCCTGCGTGGGTGCCAACTATTGCCTTGACCGCATCTATCAGGGCGGAGCGGCATACTGCATTCACAACGCCGCGACCGGCCGCGAACTGACCATGCCGCACATCGTCCCCAAGGCAGAAACCCGCAGGAAGATTGTCGTGGTCGGCGCAGGTCCGGCTGGCCTCGAGGCCGCCCGCGTGGCGGGTGAGCGAGGACACGAGGTCGTGGTCTTTGAGGCCGCCAGCGACCCTGGCGGGCAGATCCGCCTGACAGCGCTGAGCCCGCGCCGCAAGGAGATGATGAGCATCATCGACTGGCGCATGGCCCAGTGCGAAAAGCATGGAGTGACCATCAAGTTCAATAGCTGGGCGGAGGCCGAAACCATCGAGGCGGAAAATCCCGACGTCGTCATCGTTGCGACGGGCGGGGTGGCGCATACCGACGTCCTTTCCAAGGGCAACGAGTTCGTGGTGTCGTCATGGGACATCATTTCCGGAGACGTGAAGCCGGGAAGCAATGTCCTCATCTTCGACGACGCCGGTGACCACGCGGCACTCCAGGCCGCGGAATTCCTCGCTGGCGCGGGAGCGAAGGTTGAGATCATGACACCGGACCGGTCCTTCTCACCCGAGGTCATGGCTATGAACCTCGTGCCCTACATGAGATCTCTTCAAAAACTCGATGTGACCTTCACCGTTACCTATCGACTCGAGTCTGTTGAAAAGAATGGCAACCAGCTCATTGCAAACGTCGGCAGCGACTACGGCGGTATATCCAAGCAGCGCGTCGTGGACCAGGTTGTCGTCAATCACGGCACCCTTCCGCTCGATGACATCTATTTCGAACTGAAACCGAAATCGACCAATCACGGCGAGATTTCGCATGATGAGCTCATTGCCGGACAAGCGCAGTCGGTGGTGCGGAATCCGCAAGGCCTATTCCAGCTCTTCCGCATCGGAGATGCCGTTTCAGCTCGCAACACCCACGCTGCGATCTACGACGCACTTCGCTTGGCGAAAGATATCTGATTGCCGGGCGGCGGACGACAACGTTCGCTCTTCATAACAAGGGTTCGGTCATGGTCAGAAGTGACGCGCTGCAATATTTTGTAGACACCGCATTCGTGGCATTCGACCGGTTCTCCCACGACCTGCGGTCGCGCCGATCGATCATCCAGCTCTTCGCCCAAGCGGAGGTTCCCGGGCCTGAAAGGACCACGGCTGGGAGCCGTTTGCTTCTGTTCCTATCTCGGCCCGGCGTTGGCAGAAGAGACGGTTCCGTCCACACTTCGCAATCTGGTCGAACGCTTCAAGGCGATCGAGCCGTTGCTCGAATGGCGGCTGAAATCGAACCCCGACCCGTCTGCAAGCAGCAATTTCCGCGACGGTCATGCCAACGCGATGATACTTGGCCCAGGCGGCATTGAGGACAGAAACGATCTGTGGCTCGGCGTCACGTTGATGGCGCCTCACGTCCGCTATCCCGACCACGATCATCCGCCGGAAGAGACCTACCTCGTGCTTTCACATGGCGAGTTCAAGCAGGGTGACAAGGCCTGGTTTTCGCCGGGCATCGGCGGATCATTCTACAATCCGCCAGGCATCAAACACGCCATGAGATCGCTGGATGCGCCGCTGTTCGCTTTCTGGGCGCTGTTGGTGGATCAAACTCATCACTGAGCTTGGCCGAAACCCGGCCGCGGCTCGAGGAAGCAGCCAATCAAGGTTGCCCTGTCGGTGAAGCGCGTTTCATCAACAGCTTCGCCTATCGACTTGGGTTGACCGCGGACCGTCAAGGCGCCGCCGCGCTTGAAGACGCACCTTGATCAAAGATCGCGGAATGGTTGCTATACGTCGACTTTCACATGGCCGACCGGGTTCGAACAGCAAGCAAGGATATAACCGTCGGCAATCTCTTCGTCGGTGTGTCAATTACCACCGAATCGGACCCTGGTTTTTCGCGCAAAAGGAATTTTGTACGCCGATCCACACATTGCGCAGCCTGACGGCTCCTTTGCCTGCATACCGGTTGGATGACGCGCGAGACGGCGACGCACTTCAAGCTGTCGGCGGAGCCGCAGTTTTCCCGTAACCGCCCGATTGTCACCGCCTGCCTGACATCGTCGTGATGGCGTCGTTTGCGGCGTGTCTTGTGCGACGTTTGCGATGCGTGTCGAGATTCTTGGTGCTGAACGGCGGCGTCGCTGGGGTGATAACAAGAAGCTCGACATCGTCATGTCGGTTGGAATTGAGGGGCGACCGTGACTGAGGTTGCCGAGCGGCATGATGTGACGCGGCAGCAGATTTACATCTGGCGGCGAGAGCTGAGGAGGAAGGGGCTCTTGTTGCCGTCGGCGGGTCCCATGTTCCTTCCCGTGGACATGCCCGTGGCGCAGAGCGAACCCCGTATGGGCAACGGCACTGACAGTTTGTCAGCGTCGCTGGTTGAGTTGCAACTATGCTGTGGGCGGAACCTGCGCTTTGACAGAGAGATCGATCTTGCCACTCTGACCCGGCGAACAATCGCGGCCGGATCGAGAGAGAGCTTGCCAAGCGGCGCGGTGAATTGGAGCGGATGATCGACCTCGGATCAAAGGCGTGATCTCGGCCGATCGCGTGGTCGAGCGCAAGGCTCCGCTCGACGCCGAGATTGCTTGGCTTGAGGCCGAGCTTGTCGTCGCGCCGCCGATCAGTGCCGTGGAACTTCATCCGGGCGGGCGCCTTCGCCTTTGAAGGAGAAGTTCTGGCGCGGGCGTTCCAGACGACCTTCGAGCGCCGTGAAACGCCGCTTCCCACCGAGACGCCATTGGCGCTGACGACGGGCTTCGCCGAGGCAAAGCAAGTCCAGTGGGCGGCGTTTCTGAGACGGACCGAGGTCGCCCTCGCACAAGAACCACTTCGGAAATCCAGGCGCGCATCGCCGAGCTTGTCATGCCGCCCACGATCGCAACGACGGAGGCTGCGCCTTTCAATGCGCGTTGGGCGGCAGGCGGTCCCTGGGTCGACAGATAAACATTTGCGCAACATCAATGCAGCCAGTGCCGAGACCTGCCGAGACCCCGATGGCATTGGTTTTCTAAGCGCGATATGGTTTGATGACGCTGGTTTTAGGGGCAGATTCGGGCGCGTCGCCAGAGGACGAGAAGGGCATAAATCGTCCGACTGGTCCCGATAGTTGGCGAAACCTCATAAAAATTTTCACGGCGATTTTCTTTTTAAATTCAATACTGTGACTTTTTGACGGGCCCAGCTTCGGAATCTTCTCACCGTCAGAATAAATTTGTCAGCAATTTCAGTTGGTGCATACTGTTTAAACAATTGAGTGGGAATGCTTGCCGGGCACTTCTGCGGCGATCCTGCCTCAGGTGAGCCCGTGCCGGACGAGATGGCGAACGACCGGCGAAAACATCTGCTGGCCGATATAAGATCCGGTGTTCGCCTGCTCGAAGAGTGTTTCGGCGGCTGCCGCATCCTCAACTATGGGGATACCTGCCTGGCGCGCTTGAGCCATTATCTCGTGGGCGGCGCGGCCCTGACCCTTGCCGACGACCGTCGGCACAGGCGTTTCGCCCTTAACGTAGCGCAACGCCACGGCGCGGTCGGCGGACGCGAAAACGATGACGGCATTTTTCACGCCCAGCTTCGCAGGTTGCATCACCGTTTCGCGCCGCTGTCGCTGCTGTTCATGGCGGATCAATGGATCTCCTTCGAGATCCTTGTGCTCGCGCTTGTATTCAGTTGTCGTCATGCGCATGTCGCGAAGGAACAGCCAGCGCTGAACGGGAACATCGATCAAGCCGATAACGACAAAGGCCAGGGCAGCGGCAACTCCAAGGGGCGTCAGCACCGCCTTGATAATCGGCTCCAGACATGACTGACCGCAGCCTGGCGCATCGAAGAGCGGCTGCAGCCATTCGGCCAAGACGAATACGAACAGGCTTGCCAGCAACACCACCTTGATCAGGCCCTTGATGAACTCGACGACGTTGCGGAGCGACAGGACTTTCTGAAGGCCCTTCGCCGGGTTTATGTGATCGAACTGCGGCTTGAGCTGCTCAAACGAGAAGACCGGCCCGAATGTCCCCAGCATGCCGAAGGCCATGGTGAAAACGACAACGATCCCGACCAGCGGCAATGTCGCAAGCATCAGCAACGAAAACGAATGCCGGATGGCCCGCAAACTGACCTCCCCGAACGAGCCGCCGGGCACCGTCACGGTCTGCACGAGTTCCGAAAGGCGGCTGAAGAGCATCGGCCAGGAAAAATAAAGATACGCGAGCGCTGCGAAAAGCGTGAAGCCGGAGACCAGGTCGCGGCTTTGCGAAACCTGGCCTTTGCGGCGGGCGTCACGAAGCTTCTTGTCGGACGCTGGTAATTTCTTTTCCTCAGCTTCTTCGGCCATGTTGCAATCTTATCGCACTGTCGTGGTTCCAGTGGGCCGCGCTGGCCTGTGTAAGGTGGGGCGGGCTTGAATACGGAGAGGTGGATATGCGGTTGCGTGCCGTATTCTTGCCCGTCGTCATCGCGCTGGCGCCGGCGAGAATGTCCGGGCGACATTGTCGAGATCCCTTGCCTCGTCGACGCCGCGTGCCTCGCCCTTCGCAACAATGCGGGTTCCGAAAATATGGAGATTTGTCGCCGAGTTCGGCTGCATTGCATGCTTCGCTTCATTGGCGGGCGTGACATCGGGCGTGACGCGGAATTGGGCCGTTGCCTCGATCTGCTCATCGGTGGCGATCGCGATGAGGTTGGTCAGGCCGGGTTTGAGGCCGAACACATAGACCATGCTCGGCGACACGACTTGAAGGTCTGCAATCGTGGTGTCGGCGATGAGGACGGATTCGACCGGTTCGTAGATCCGCAGCAAGCGTCCTTGCCCGACCGGCAGGTCGAGCGCTGGCTTGCTCGACAAGGGCGAAACCTTCTGCGCCGACGCGTCGGCAAATGTGAACAAGACTGCCAGCAGGAAGCCAACCGTCGCGATAGCGAGCCGGCGCAAATCCGTCCGCCTGGCGACAGCGGCTGATCGAACGCCTGCTGCGCTATCGTGGATTGTCATGCCGTTCCTCTCCTGATTCCCCAAATGTCCCCGTCCGTCCGGCTGGCGTCATGAGGTTGCCTCTTGCCCGGCCTTCGGCTGAGCCGATGGCAACGACTGGGAGACGCTGCGCGCGCCGGCTTTGCCCGAGCGGCCCGAGATCGTGGCCAGCGGCTGGACGTTGAATTCTTGCGCGAGTTCCTGGAAGGACAGAACCGGAAGCTCGATGGCATTGTGCATGAGCAGGCTACGCATATGACGCCGCACATCCATCGCGGCGAGGACCACCGGCGAGACATCGGTGGAGTTCTGCGCCAGCGCCCGCTCGATTTCGGTGACCAGGGCCTGCGCATCATCGTCGGAAAGATTCAGGAATGTCCCGGTCGAAGTGCTTTGCACTGCGTTTCGCAGGATATCCTCGGCCGACCGCTGCAGGACATAGGCGGCGATGATGTTGGTGCGGCCGGCGGAGCGGAAGCTGATCTGGCGTTTCAGGGATGTGCGAACATATTCCGTCAGCAGGACGACGTCCTGCTCGCGCTGGCCCCATTCGATCAGGGCTTCGAGGATCAGGCGCAGATTGCGGATCGGCACGTTTTCACCGACGAGCCGGCGAAGCACTTCCGCGATCTTCTGCAGTGGCACGATCTCCTGTGCCTGCCTGACCAGGTCTGCATAATCCGGCTCCATGTCCGACAGAAGCCTGCGTGTTTCCTGAATCCCGACGAAATGGCCGGCATAAAGCCGAAGCGAATTTCCGGTCCATCTGGCCGCTGTTTCGGCCGGTGTGGAGAAGGCGAAGCCGGCTTCCTTCAGCACCGATATGTCGCTGTCATCGACCCACACGAATTTGCGCTGACCGGCAACCGAAGGACCTTTTTCGTAGGTCACTTCGAGCAGATCGAGATGCGTTGCGTCCGCTTCGACAAGAACGCGGTCGGCTGGAATTTCGGCATCCAGGATGGGTGCTCCTTCCAGATCGATGCGGATGCTTCGTGGTGAAAGCATCTCGTCGACCTGCGTGCCGATAGCCGGAACGTCGATGCCGAGATCGCCGAAGAGTTCGCGGCGCACGCCGTCGGCGAGCGCGGCGAATTCGGGCTCGGGAATCGAGCGTCCGAGTTCTGTTCCGAGGCGTACCACGACGCGATAGGAAGGAGGCAGTATTCCGGTGGGGATTGCTGAAAGCGAGGCGGAATTCCCCGACCGTTCGGGCAGCTGGCCGATGTCCTTGGGCTCGGATTCCTGGGCTGTGCGCCGATTGACTGCATAGGCGCCCGCTCCGAAGCAGGCACCAAGCATCAGGAACACGATAAAGGGGAAGCCCGGCACCATGGCAAGGCCGACCATGATCACCGCGGCCAGCGCGAGCGCTCGGGAATCCCGCAGGAGCTGGCTGGTTATTTGCTGGCCAAGATCGCCAGTTCCGTCGGCGCTGCCGACGCGCGTCACCATCGTACCGGCGGCCACGGCGACGAGCAGTGCCGGTATCTGCGCCACCAGCCCGTCACCCACGGTGAGCAGCGAGTAGGTGGCAGCCGCGTCCCCCAGGGACATATCGTGCTGCAGCGTTCCGACGGCGAACCCACCGACAAGGTTGACCAGAATGATCACGATCCCGGCGATGACGTCGCCCTTGACGAATTTCATGGCGCCGTCCATCGCGCCGAACAGCTGGCTCTCGCGCTCCAACTGCTGGCGCAGACGGCGTGCCTCCGCCTGGTCAATGTCGCCGTTGCGCAACTCGGCATCGATACTCATCTGCTTGCCCGGCAGCGCATCGAGCGTGAAGCGCGCGGCCACCTCGGCGACGCGTTCGGCACCCCGTGCAACCACGATGAACTGCGCGACGGTGATGATCAGGAAGATGACCAAGCCCACCGCAATACTGCCGCCGACGACGAAGGTACCGAAAGCGGTAATGATATCCCCGGCGTCGGCCTGGAGCAGGATCAGTCGCGTGGTCGTGATCGTGATGGCCAGCCGGAACAAGGTGGCGATGAGGATGACCGACGGCAGCGACGAGAACTGGAGCGGATGAGAAACGTAAAACGAAGCCAGCAAGATAAGCACGCTGATGGCGATATTGGCGGTGATGAGAATGTCGACGAGGAATGTCGGCAACGGGATAAGCATCATCACCACTGCGACGAGCAGCAGGACGGCAATGACCAGGTCGCTGCGGCGTGAAAGCCTGGCCAGGAATCGCAGAAGTCGCTCCGATATGGTCATTCAACACCTCGGTGCGACAGGAAGCTCAGCAAGGCACTGCGCGCCTCGGTCTTGCGCCCGGCCACGAGCAAGGCGCGGCTCTTCAGCAATGCAAGCGCCGGGTGGTCCATTCCGTCCAAGGTCTCCAGCCTGGCGATCGTGGCAAGCGCCTTTTCCGCCTCGCCATCGAGTATGAGCAGGTGCGCCAATGTCCGCAGCACGCCGGCATTTCCCGGCGAGAGCTGTGCAGCGATAAGCAGGTACGCCGCGCCCCGCTTTGCCTGCCCGTGACATCCATAGAGACAGCCCAAGACATGCAGCAGGTGTACGGTGTCATGCGGGTCGGTCAGATTTCGATTCCTTCCTGCATGCGACCAAGCAGATCGCGATGACGCTCGATTTCATCCTCCATCAGCGTTCTGGCGAGTGTCTTGAGTTGCTCGCCGCCCTCAAGGTCAGGGACCAGGTGCGTTACAAAATGCTGGAGAATTGGCACGGAGCGCCGCAGGATGGCTGGCTCGGGAATATTGGGCATGACGAAGTTGACGAGTATCTCATCGAGCGATTCCCCGGCGGCACCCTGAGAGCGCTGGAATTCCGCAGTTTCTGACATTTCCGTGCCAGCGGCTGACTTCGTTCCCTGGGCACGGTTTGTGGCTTTGTCGGCACCATTCATCCGTCGCCGGTGGATGGATTGACCGCGTACGCTTTCGGCCTGCCGGACCTCGCGGCCGGGTGTGTCAACCCTTGCCGTGTCGAACCGCGGCCCTTCAAGCCGGCGGTTCACGGATATTTCAGCGCGACCGTGGCGCCGCCCTTGGTCAGGAGAAGTTCCGTCTCGCCGATGTGCTTTATGGTCCAGCCGTCATTCGTGAATGCGCCTTCGTGATAGCGTGCGCCGTCGGCGGTAATGACGTATGGCCGCTCGCCATACCAGATTGCCTGCAGCGTCAGGCGCGGAGCCTGCTCCGCGTTGCCGATCATGACGTTGGAGACCAGCGCAATATGCGCGCCAAACGCCTGGTCGAACCAGGATTGCGTTTCCGTCCAGACACCACTTTTGTCATTGGGGATCATCCCCGAGACCACGAGGCGTCCCGATGATCGCTGAACGGTCAATGTACTTATGCCGGATTGCTCGAGATGCTGCTTGAGCTGGCTTTCCGCGTCGGCGGCACTTTGGATTTGCGCCGGCGATGAATCGTCCAGGACTTCTTGCCCTGCGTCACCCGCAAAGGCCATCCTGACCGGTTCGCCGTCTTGTGAGGCCAGCTTCTGGCCAATATCGGGCTTGGCGAAGGAGAACCCGTTCGCCGCGACGGAAACAGCGAATACAGCAAGCAGAACGCTGCCTGCAACCAGGAGAGGGCGATTGGAAACAGCCCACCGATTCGATGGGCGTTCGGAGTTGACCAACTGGATGCCGGCGTCACCGACGCTTAGGGTGAACGGCAGCCTGCAGCGGCTGCCATGTCCCTCGTGGATGGTCTCGCCTGTGGCCAGTGCGACATCGCCGCCAATGGCTTCGATTTCAAACTGGCTGCCCTGGCGCCGCAGCCTTGCATGGATCGGCGCGATGCCGGCATCCCTGAGGACGATGTCCGACTCCGTGCTGGAACCGATCGTAAAGACTGGGTCGACCAGACTGATTTCGGCGCCGGCGTGAAATCCGTGGGTTACGCTGAGCGCGACGGAATGTCCGGCTGCCGGGGAGGGAGCGATAATCGAGCGGAACCGGCGCGCCGGCGCCGGATCCAGATATCTGCCGATAGGGCTAGCGGTCATGCCACTTCATCTCCCGCCGATGACGATTTCAAATGCAGCCAGACGACGGCGTTGAAAGGCCGTGCAGTACGCCGCCGATTGCTTGCGGCGGCGTATGGGTTCGAGAATCCGCTGGCTCAGGCCTTTTCAGCCGATTGGCCGAGCGTCTTCGCGGTGCTCATCAGCATGTCATGTTGGGATTTCGCGATCTCTTTCGTGATCTCCAGCCCAAACATGCGCTCCTGTTGCTTGATCATCTTGTCCAGGTTCTGTTCCGGCGACCCGGTAGAGCCGGAGGTAATGGGAGGGGTAGCAGCCATCATTGTCTCCTTGAGGGACTATTCATTACGAACTCCGGACTCACACCGCTGCGATCCGGCAGGTTGCCAAGGCACTCTAAGGCAGCATGGCCGAAATTGAAAGTCCATTTGGAATATATGAGCCACTCAAGTTCCAAGTGTTGCATTGCCAACGTGTGAGGAGTAATCTGCCAGGCGGGTGAATGGGGTATTTCAGGATGGAAAAAGGTCCTTTGGCCGAGTTGTTGGTCGAACGGTTTGAGAATATGCCGCCTCAACTGCGGGTCGCCGCGCGTTTCGTGCTGGATCATCCCAAGGATGTCGCACTGATGTCGATGCGCGAGCAGGCGAACCAGGCCGGTGTTTCGCACAGCACGATGATGCGGCTGGCGCGATGGCTTGGGCTTGAAGGCTACGAGGATATGCGCAGCCTTTATGCGCGCGCTCTGCGGGAGACGATCGCCGGGGAGCCGGCGCGACAGGGTATCGAACAGCGTGGCGATCCGGGATATTCGACGGCCGGCGTCGTTGCCGACACGCTTGCGGCCCAGATTTCAAGTCTTGGTGAATACGGCAATGCCATGCAGTTCATTGCCGCCGCCGACCTGCTTGCAAGATCGCGCGATCTTTTCGGTCTCGGCTCACGCTCCGCCTACCCGGTCGCAAGCCACTTCGTTCACGTCATGTCGTTTCTGGCTGGCGCTGGCCGCAAGGTGACGCTTGTCGGCGAGATGGCCGGACAAGGCCTGAATGCCCTGCAGCACGCGGGACGTGGCGACGTGCTGCTGGCTGTGGGCACGGCGCCTTATGAACGCACGACCATCGACGTGGCGCGCCAGGCGGCTCGGCAGGGCGTCGGCGTGGTGGCAATCACTGACAGCAGCGTGTCTCCGCTGACGCGGATCGCGCGGGAGACAATCATCGTCACGTCGAATTCGCAGTCGTTCTTCCGAAGCATGGCGCCGGCGTTCGCCGCCGTCGAACTTCTGGCGGCACTGACGGCAGCGCGGTCCGAAACGGATGCCGCAGAACGGGTAAAACAGTCGGAAGAGCAGCTTGCCGCTTTCGGCATTTATTGGAAGCCCCCTCGATAACATCCGAAAGGGTGCGATCGGGCGGGCGTGCCGGCGGCCAGGCTGCCGGCAACAGTGATTCCGGAGGTCGTCCAGATGGTTCGCCTGGTAACGCTCAACAAGCCGCCCGTCCAGCCGCAAAAGGTCAATGCCACGGCAAACGCCGAGCAGATAGCGCGGCTGGAGGCGCAGGCGGCGAAGCTCCGGGAGCAGATCAGGCTCGCCAACCGGATGGGTGAGCGCGACTGGGCGGCGCAGGCCCGCCAGGAACTGGCGCAGGTGAACACGCAACTGAGTTCCCTTCAGCCGCCGCCGGCTGCGGCTCCGGCAGCGCCGGCGTTGAACGCCAGCACCGGCACATCCGGCAACGGCACGACGGTGACGCCGGCGCTCTATGTGCGGACTGATCTCGCGGCACCCACGCTGATGCCGGTGAAACTTGACGCAAGCAAGCCCGACGACAACGCCGCGGAAGCGACGACTGCCCGCAACATCGTCAACGACGTTACCGGTGGCAAAAGCATCGACCAGATTGCGTCTGCCCGCGGCACGACGCGCGACCAGGTCATCGCCGCGCTCAGGTCTGGCGGGATGACCGTGTCGACCGCCGACCCCAGCGGCAATGGCGACGTGCAGACAACGAAAATCACGGATGCCAGCGGCCGAACCGTCACGCAATATTATGACTATCAACACGACAGCTACTATACGAGCGTCGAGCAACCCAACGGCACCGCGACCACCACACCGATCCGGGATGGGCTCGGGCGCAAGGAAACCAGCAACTACAATCCCGATACCGGCGCCATCACGACGCGTTACGAAGACGATCTCGGCAAGGGCACCGTCACCGAGCGAACGTCGCTGCCCAACGGTGCTTCGGTGGAAACGGTGACGCCAGGCGCCGGTCCGTCCCTTCCCGTGACCACCGTCACCGGTCCTGACGGCCACAAAACCATATTGGCGGCCGCGCAGGATCCGGGTGGGAAAAGCACGCAGAACATCAAGCAAGGTCTGGCCGACGGGAAAAGCATCGAGCAGATCGCGCAGGACAACGGCCTCACCAGCGAGCATGTGATGGCCGAACTGCAGGCCGCCGGCTATCAGGTCAAGACGCAGGCAGCGGCAAGCGGCAATGGCGACGTGCAGTCGGTGGAGCTCGTTGACCCGCACACCGGCGACAAGACCGTCTACTCGCACGACTATCAGCACGACGAACGCTCCGTCGTGACCACGGCCGACGGCAAGGAAACCTCGCAATCCGTCGATGGCAACGGCAAGACCCGCAACAGTGTGCACAACACCAAAACGGGCGAGACCACGACCACGATCGTCGATCCGAAAACGGGGACCGAAACCAAGATCGTCACCAACAAGGACGGCCGGGTGACGACGACCATCACCGAGAAGATCAATGGCGGCAAGCCCGTCGAGCACGAGGTCAAGCCCGGCGACAATTTGACCCTTATCGCGCAGCAATATGGCGTATCGCTGGATGATCTCAGACGGACGAATCCTGAGCTTTTCGATTCGTCCCGAGATCCGGACATCATCAAGCCCGGAGAAAAGGTCACCATCGAAAACGGGACGCGCACTACCGTGGAGGTCACCTTCAACGGCTATACGCTGACCACTAAGCCCGATGGCAGCATGACGCTGCACAACAACACCACCGGCACCGACCTGAAGATCGAGGCAGGAAGCACGCAGGCCGCTTTGGCCAGGACGCTATTGGCGGTGAACCCCAACAGCAGCAATTTCGAGGAGGCAAAGGAAGGCCAGGTCGTGAAGACCTTTGTCGAAGGGCTGTTGGCCGGTGAGACCTTGCCCAGCCTCATCGACGCCGCGGAGAAGGCCGGACAGGACAAACAGGCCTTGATCGACAAATACGGTTTGGGCACGGCCGCCAAGCCCAAGCTGGATGGGCAAAACAGGGTTGTCGATCCGTTCGGCGATCCGCCACAGGGCAACGCACCTTCCGGCGGGAAGTGGACGCCGATGAAGATCGACGGCGTCTGGACCTGGGTCGATCCCCAGGTCGCCCAGGCCATCATTTCCGAGAACATCGCCCTGTCGCGCATCACCGAGACGCGAGCTCTGGCCGGCCAGCAGCAGGAGCAGTTCAACGTCGATATGCTCGATCCCGCCTACAAAGATGCCGTTGATGGCGCGCAGACCATCATAAACAGGGCACTGGCGCCTAACGGTCTGCAATGGACCGCGCAGAAACCGAAGGGCACGCTCGCCGATGCGCGGGAGCGGCTGAGCAAGGCCAACACCTTGCTACAGAACGCACGCGATGCCCGTGGCGAATATGAGAATGCCGCACGCGTCCTCAAGGATGCCATTGCCGGGCAGAGCAAGCTGACGCCGCTGGGTGATCCCGATGCAACAGCTGTCGGCCCTGTCAACGGCCCGAACCGGTATACCGAACACGCTCAGGGTGTCGCCGAGCACGCGGCCGTCGACAAGCTGTTTTCCGAGGTCGGCCTGCATTCTGAGCAAGGGCGACAAGCTCACCATCGATTTCCTGGTGGGCAAGGCCGAACTGGACGGCGTCCCCACGGACTCGAAGGAATACAAGGACCTCAAGGCGCTGCAGACGACAGCAGGCAGTCAGCTCGAACTGGCGCAGGCCTACCAGAACTACTTCGACGCTCATACCACTGCCGCACAGGTCGGCGCGCAGCAGACGGATCTCGAGCAAAAGCTGCTTGGCCAGTATCTTGGCGAACAGGAGTTCGACCCCAACGAGGAATACAACCGGTATAGCGGCGACTACCTCGGACACTACAAGACATCGACGCTCGAGGTCCGCGACGGCCAGCTCTGGGTCGTCAATCATTTCGACAAGGGAACGACGGAGCAGCAGCTCACCTACAGTCTGAACGACAAGAATGTCACGGACGAATATCGGGACCGCCAGCTCAACAAGGATTGGCAACAGCTTCTGAGCGGTTCGACGGAGAAGATGTGCACCGCCAACGGCCTGGAAACCGCGAAGGCCGGCGAGGCGCAAGCGGCAAAGAATCTGAACGATGTCCTAGACAAGCAGCTCGGCAACAGCATCACCGATCTGAAAACGAAGCTGACGAGCCTGCAGACCAACTTCAACAATGCGCTGACGCAACACGGGCCTGGAGCGGTCGATGCGCCCCAAGGGACGCTGCCCGATGGCGTGCAGCCGGTCGAAATCGAGGTCGCAGGACAGACGATCAAGGTGGCGCCGGAGGTTGCCCAGAAATACAACCAGACAGGGATCGATGCGCTGACCCAGGGCGGCAAGGCAATCTGGATCGACCTGGACACACAGGATAACGATCATGGTGGCCGCTGGGTCGACCCCGAACTGGCGGTCTCCAAGCTCAAGCTTGATGCGACAAGAGCTCAGATAGCACAGGCCGAGGATCTGCGCCGAGTGGTGCAAGGGTTCAGCGATTACCATGAGCTTCGGCTCAGCGATCCCTCGCTCTTGGCCGACCGCAACAGCATGGTGGACAAGACCTATCTGGACGAACATCAGCAGCAGACGCTCGACGGCATCTATCAGCCGAAGTTCCAGCAACTGCTCGACAGCGGCTACGACAACGAGTTCCGGGAACAACCTGGTCCGACCCTCGATGACACGGTCGCCAGAACGTTCGGCCTGAATTCTTCGACCGATGATGGCCGCGAGGCGATCGAGAATGTGACGCATGAGATCCGCGATATTGGCGGCGACGATCCGTATGTGCGCAGCGTGCCGATCTTCTATGTCGACGACGAGGTCGGGACGCAGCAGGTCACGCTCTTTGCCGTGCGCGACGGAGACGGCAGCACTCGCTATGTCGACGTGACAGGCGAGAAGTTCGACGACCTCGGCGACTTCCAGGACAACAACACCCAGTTTGGTGAGAGCGGCAAGCTCGTCGTTCCCAAAGGACTGGAGATGAAGGCGGGAGACGACGGCAAGATCGCGCTTGAAGTGGTGAAGGCGCGCAACGTCTCGGTCTGGGACAAGGTCGTCGATCCGCTGGTTGGCATCGGGACCGGCATCGCCACCATCCTGTCGTTCACGCCGGCCGCGCCGATCGCGGCCCCGCTGGCCTATACGGGTGCTGCCTATCTCGGAACCCGAGCGGTCATAAACCAGGTCAACCATCTGGAACATGGCGGCGAGTGGGACGATAGAGAGTCACTGATGAACATCGCCAGCGCGGCGACCACGGTTCTGCCCATGGCATCCAGCGGCCTGCGCACCATTGGCCTGGCAGGAAAGGAAATAACCGCGCTGCAGGCTTTCCGTGGCAGCATAGGTGCGACACGATCCGGCTCTTCCCTGGCGCTCGAAACCCGCGGCTACATGCAATCGACCGCCGGCCTGAACAAGGCGGCGTGGGGAATGGATGTCGGCTCGGTGATTGTCGGCGCACCCTTGCTGGCGACCTCTGCCTACGATCTTGCCGTCAACGGAGATCAGATGAATGGTCTCCAGCTGGCCAATGCGCTTACCGGTCTTGGCACCGGCATCACCGGCACGGGCCTCGGCATCCACGGCCTGCGTACGTTGCGGCCGGGAACGGGCACGCAGGCGAGCTCCAACGGTCCGGACGCCAGTCCGCCACCGGGCAGCGACGGACCGCACCAGCAGCCGCCTGGCGGCAACGGACCGCGGCAATTGCCGCCGGCGCCGGAGCCCAATTCCTCGGGGCGCCCAATGAATGTCTATGAGATCGGTGCCGATGGCGTTTACAGGCCGACAGGGAAGCAGGTTTTCCACGACCCCAGCCATCCGGTGATACCTGGAGAAGTGATCAAGGCCGATGATGGCAGGGGCGATGGTTCGACAATGCAGCCGGGCCACGATCCTCAGGGGTCGACCCCGCCCGGTACTGCCCATCCCGCCGATGGCGATCCCATTATCGTACCGGGCAAGCCGACAGGACAAGACGGAACGGTGCGCCTCGTCTGGGACCCGGAGACACGCAGCTTTGCCGGCACGCCCGGACACGACACGAGCGGGTATGTCTACACCAGCGGCAAGGATCCGAGGACGCCCTCGGCCTATCTCGACGGCTTGACCGTCGAACAGCTTGTGGCCCGCTACGAGCAGGAGAAGGGCTATTATTCCAGCCGCGAGATGGCCGAGCGCTATGGGCCGGACGGCGTTCAGATTCCGCGCACGCTGCTTCGTGACATTCTGCCGGACTTCCGCGTCGGTGTCACCTTCCGGGTCCGGTTGAACACCGGCGATGCATTCGGGATCGGCTCGCCGACAATCGCGGCCATTGGCTTCGGTGTCGGAACCAAGACCGATGTCGGCATGATCGGGTGGTCGATCGTCGACAGCGTCAGCCAACGCAGCCTGACGCCGTTCAAGGACGCACTCGGCACCCAGGGCGTCGTATCCTACCGGGCACGCGAATACAGGAACATCACAGGCCTCCAGGCCGGTGTCTGGCCGGTGTCCAATCAGACGGCCTTCCCGGTTCGCAGCAGCGATCTGTCGGCGGCGGCGAGCAAGGCGATATTCAGCGATGCGACCGGCTATGACGCCAAGCCGCTGGACGCTGCCATCGTTGGGATGACACCCGATGGCGAAGGCACCGTGATCGAGATGGCCTACACGCCTTTGCTCAAGGGCGAGGAGGTCACGCTGGCACCTGGCCAGCATGACTTCTTTGGCGTGCCGGCGGAAAACAGATCCGGCCACGTCCAGCTGCAAGGCGCGCTTCCGTTCGACCGTGTCATGACCGAGACCAAAGCCGGTATACGCCTGCCGATCGTGGCCAATCATGTCGCGGCGGTGGACCAGATGCCGCGCGTCGGCTTGGAGAAGCGCCCGGAACTGTCCGTGAAGGACACGTTCCAGCCGGGCGACATCGTGTCGACGCAGGCATACCACCAGATCCAGTCCGCTCTCGGCTCGACAAGCCTGAAAATCCAGTTCGCGGTCAAGGACCCGGCGAAGGCGTCCGAACTCATCGCAGCCATCGGCCAGGGCGATGGCATCCGCTCGATCCGTGATCTCGTCAACGCCGGCCAGATCGATCCGTCGAACACGGTTTCTCTGGTCGATGAGCCGACGCTGAGCGGATTGCGTCTTTCGGCAGTACCGGGCAAGGCGCCGACGGCAGACATCGTTTTGCTGACCGGCGAGAAGGCTCGAATTGTAAATCCCGAGGCGATGCTGGTCGACGTCATCTTCAACGATCACAACAGGCTGCCTGGCGTAGTGGGTTTCAATCCCGACCGGATGGTCACGTCCGCGACCTACAAGGTGAAATCGACGGTACAATCATGGCTTCCCGCGCGCTTCCAACCCGACGGATCACCGCAGTCCCGCTACATGCCGAGCGCCGGCAACATCTATAAGAACCTCTACGGTTCGCACGGCACCCCGGCCACGCGCTACACGCTTTCACTCTCGACGCATCCTCTGCCTGCAGGTGCGTTGAATTTCAGCGCCGAGGTGAGAATCCAGTACAAGTCCAGAGCGGCCAGCATCGCGCCGTCGATCGCCAAGAACGAAACCGCGACACTGACCTTCGATCGCGCCGACGGGCAAAATGAGGAATTGACGATCCCCGCCTGGCTCGCCCACGCCGTGGAAACCTCGCGCGACGGGGCGGCGACAGGCATCCCGAAGGGCGGCAAGGCCTCCCTGGAGCAGTTCCTCGGCGAACTGGAAAAGAATGCAAGACCCGACCAGCGCGCGGCGATCGAGCAGTTCCGGACGGAATTCGGCCCATCGATCGTCGATGGCGGCTTCATGCGCCAGAACGTTGCCGACGGCGTGCTGACCTTCCTCTCCTCGCAGGTGGGCAGCCGCCGAAACGGCCCGATCCAGATAAGGGACGAGCACGGTCAATCCGTGACCGCCACCCGTTATGGACCGCTGCCAAAGAGCGCAGAGAATGTCTATGTGCCGCCCGCCGACGGACCGCCAGCGCGCGGCGACGAACCGGAGCTGATGCACAAGTCGCATATTCTGTTCCGCGATCCCGAGACCGGAGAGGCATACGTCCTGCCATGGATGCGCGGCGCCTCCGAGGACCATGTGCCGGGCACTCAGGGGCGGCCGGAGGGCGAAAGCGTGCCGCCGGCGGCGAACCCTGCCAGGAAGGCAATCGAGGCGGCGCCTCCCACGACCTATTCGCTGCAACAGGTCCGCAACATGCGCCAGCCTGAGAAATGGCAGGCCGGCGAGATCTATACGCGCGAACTCAATGGGTCGCCTGGAGAAGCGCATTTCCCGGTCGATGCCAACCTGGGTGGGTCCCACCCCGTCTCAGGCGTGGGTGGGCGATATGTGGATTCGCCCGTCTTCAAGAGCGACGACGTGATCGAGGCGATCGAGGTCAAGACCTATCATTGCTGGACGACGATCAACGGCGTCGCGCAGATGCGCGAAGTGCCGCTCACGCCGAAACTGCAGGAGCAGATCAACAAGGATGTGGCACTGCGGAACGAGAACCCGGGCTATCAACCGCGCTGGGTTTTCCTCGATGCGCCGCCTTCCGCGGACTTGCAGCGGGCGCTCGACGATGCGGGAATTGTCGGCAACATCTTCGGACACAACAGACCCGCCACGGCTGCGCCGCAGCTACAATCGGCAACGGCCGGAACCGGTCCCGGCCGAACCCTGCAGCTCAAGGACGAGAGCGGCAAGGTGATCACCGCGACAATGTTGGGCACCGAGCCGAGGGGCTCGGAACAGGTCTATGTGCCGCCTTCCGACGGGCCTCGCGCGCCGGCCGATGCACCGGAGCTGGCGGACAAGACGCACATACTGGTGTACGACCCCGACACCGGCGAAGCCGTCGTGCTGCCGTGGATACGCGGTGCTTCCGGCGGCCACGCGCTCACCCGAGATGGCGTCAGGGCGACTTCGCTTGACCAGGTGCCGGATCTCAACATGGCCGATTTCGAGCCAAACCAGATCCCCTGGCTCAGGCGTGAGCAGGTGGCCGAACTGACGGAACAGCAGTTCCGCGACATGGATCAGGCCGGCTTGCTGCCCTCTCTGACCAGGAGCCAAATGCGGGGTATCGCGAAGGCAAAGATAGGCCAGGTCAACATCGCGGGCCTCGACGGGAAACAGATTCCTTGGCTGACCGAGGGCCACATCCGGAATATGACCGGCCAGCAGTTCCGGGATCTCGGCAAAGCCGGTTTGACGCCTCACCTGACGAAACCACAATTGCAGGCGATCAAAGGAGACAAGGTCGAGTTTGTCGACGTGTCGAAGTTGGAAGCGCGCCAGGTTCCGTGGTTCAAGCCCGGCCAGGTCGCGAAGTTCACGTCACAGCAATTCAAGGATCTGGGCGAGGCCGGATTGCTGAAGAACCTCACCGAGCGCCAGGTTGCGGCGATCCCCGAAACCATGGTCGGTTCCGTGGACGTGGCGAAGCTCGATCCCAAGCAGGTGCCGTGGCTGACCGCGAAGCAGATCCCGGCGTTGACCCGCGATCAATGGGGCGCCTTCACGATCCACCACACCGAAGCGCTGACCCAGCCGCAAATCGAAGCGGTGACACCAAAACAGTTCGAGGAAATGAGCCCCGGCCAGTTCCGCAAGTTCACGCTTGAGCAGTTCGAGTGGATGAGCTGGGATCACACGAACGGCCTCTCCGTGCTGCAACTGACGACCTATCGGGCAACCCATAAAAAGGCGATGACGCCGGATCAAGCGACCCGCGTCGATCTGGCGCTGAGCCATGCCAGGATGAGGGAAAACGCTCAGGCGCTCGCTACCTTTGGTGGCATGTCGACCACCTCCTACACGCTGTGGACTTCGTTGCCGCCAACTTGGACCGCCACCGCAAGTGGAGTGGCATTTGGCGTGCGAGGCTTCGTTTTCGGGGCGCAGGCGCTCTTCCCCAACGCAACCGCGGCTCACAAGCCGTTCGGGCGATTCCTCAACGCGCTCGGCGGAGCCACATTCATTGCCGCAGCACCAGGTGCCGCGACCGGGATGATCCAGGGTAAGGATCTTGTCGTCAACAGCACGTTTACGCTCGGCAACGTCGTCTATGGCACAAAGTCGATGCTGCAGTCGTTCACCGGCAGACCGGTGATCCGAAACCTGGCCGAACATCTGGCTGGACCAGGCTATGTGCTTGGCTGCGCCGTCTATACGCTGCATTCCTGGCCGGCGCCGATCGCAACAGTCGCCGGCACCATGTTCACGTTCGGCTGCGCGGAATTCTGGGCGTCGGCCATAAGGACGGACCGAATTAATAGCCGTTCGGTACCGCGAACCGATGCCGATATCGCGGCGGCGGAAAAGTCCGACAAGAGATGGACCGCATGGGATCGGTGGACCCTGGGCATCACCTTCGGCGTTGGAATGCTTCTCTTCTCGCTGGACTCCCTGCTCGCGGAGCCTTGGAAGGGCGCGAAGACGGCCCCTCCACCCGACCCGAAAAAACCGGCTGGCGATGCCTCGTCCCAGCGATCCGATGATCCTTCGGACGTTCCAGGTGGGGAACAAACCCCGCCAGAGACCTTTCCGCAACTTGTCGTCCAAGCGGATGACGGCCTGAATTTGCGGACCCAGCCCGACGGGCATTCGGCAGTGGCGACGGTTCTGCAACCCGGCACATTCGTCGAACAGACCGCGAAACCTTCGACCGATCCTTCGGGAGAAGCCTGGATACCCGTCGCAGGTTTCGGACCGGACGGCGAAATGCATAGCGGCTGGGTCTCCGGCGACTATGTCGATGTTCACCCCAAGGGCAGCAGCAATTCCGAGGGCCGCACGAATCCAACGCTGGAGAAGAATGGCTATCAGTGGGTCGACGTCAAGAACGGCGACTCTATCCGCCTGATCGCCAGGACCCATTCAGCGGATGTGGCGGCCACGGTGGTGCTCAACATGGATCATATCCTGAGTCCGGACATGATTTTCTCCGGCGACCGCATCTACCTGCCGGTCACGTCGGTCGGCTGAAGAACTGCCGGCCCAATCTAGCGTCCGTCAGCAGGCTGCGCCTTGCCGCTTCTCGCGGCATAGGCGTGCGCGACGCAGGCGGCCAGCTTCGCCGCCCGCTCCACTATCGGATTGGATGGTTCGGAAGAATAGGAGGCGGTAAACCGCAGGTCGGACGGGTGCCATTCGCAGTCGACAATGCGCAATGTGCCGCTTGCGGTATAGTCGTGGACGACTTCCTCGGGGAGCGAGGCTATCCCGATACCGTTGAGAGTCATCTTGATGGAGGCGGCCAGCGAATTGGCCGGAAAGATACGCGGCGTCTTTTCCAGTTCGCTGGTGAGCTTGCGGTAAAGTTCGCTGTAGGGTCTGGTGGTGCGCGCGTAGCTGATGATCGGAAACTGCATCAGATCATTCAGCGTCAGCTTGCTTCGGTTGGCCAATTTCAATTGCGGCGAACAGACCCAGACGAGCGGAAAGGATGGCAGCTCGATGTTCTCGATGCTGTGCTCCAGAATCGGGCCCATCAGCACTGCAAGATCGAGCCTGTGGGACATGAGTTCGTTGCGAAGGGTCGTCGTCGCATCAACGACAATATCCGTATCGACAAGCGGGTAGTTTGCTTGCAATTCCTTCAGGAAATCCGGAAGCCAGGTGTGCACGATGGATTCGGCAACCCCGAGCCGAAGCACCCCTGCCGTCTCTGAAAGAGAGTTGGCCGCCAGCTGCAGCCGTTCCGCTACGCGCAGGACCCGTTGAGCAGGTGGCAGCAGCCGTTGTCCCTCGGCGGTCAGCCTGACGGTGCTGCTGTGCCGTTCGAACAGCTTGGCGCCCAGCGCTTCTTCCAGGCCGGCAATTCGGGTGGATACCGCCGGCTGCGTCGTGTTCAGGCGTTCCGCTGCCTTTCGAAAGCTTCCGAACGTGGCAACCAGGAGAAAGGTTTCGAGCTGCTTGATGTTGAAAGGGATCACGATTCAATGCCGCACAATAATCTGAGCTCCAATCTTTACGCGGTCATATAGATCGATAACGTCTTCATTGGTCATGCGGATGCATCCCGAGGAGTTGGCCTGTCCGACGGTCCATGGCTGGTTGGTGCCGCGGACGCGATAAAGCGTATTTCCGATATAAAGGGCGCGGGCGCCCAATGGGGTTTGGTCCTCCCGCGACATGAGCGGGCAGCAAGCGACCCTTGGATGCTTTCCCGGATCGCATATCGGCAGGCGGTCGCCAATCCGGCCAGTTTCTCTTGCTCGAAATCGTGTCGCGACCGGCCCACTCCAGGCCCTCCTTGCCAACCCCCACTGCATATCGCAGCGCTTTGCCGTCCCCAAGGATGTAGTAAAGACGCCGCTCCGTGGTGTTGATGACGATCGATCCCTTCGGTTGAGCCTCGCTGAAGTTCACGACTTGCCTTGGGATCGCTAACCGCTCCGGCAGCATTCCTTCGTCCGACGTCTGGTCGGGAGCGGAAGGGGAGACCAGCACATTTCTCGCCTGATCGTAAGTCCAGCATCTAGGGTCATAAGCGCTGTTCGATTGGGCCTGCGCTGAAGCCATGGCGGCAACCAGCGTGGCAGCAACCAAGGCTGCCGCTGCCAGTCTCCGGCTGAGACGTGGGCCGAACAGGATACTGCCTCCCGCTATGCTGGCGGGAGCGAACGCGTTCGCGAGCAGGGCCCTGTTTGCCACCACCGACACCTTTCTGCATCCAGGCGTTGAACAGGGGATCACACACGGGTCCCGCCTGATTCCAGCGCGCACCATATCGCTTTGCTCACTGTTCGCAACATTTGGCACCGAACTAGCATCGGCAATCCAATTGGACTTCCAATTTCGCAGTGCGCACGATACAGTGAACCCGGCGGGCAAAACCATGAAGCGAGCGATGCGGGTCACCACTCGTGGGTCGCTTGCAATAGGACAAAAGTTGACGGGACGCGGTATTTGCCATGCGGATCGGTTGTCGGGAGCCAGGGCTGCCTTTGTCGCCTGTGGCCTTGCCGTGGTCCTGGCGCTCGGCTTTGGCTCGCAGCACGCATACGCTGCCGAACCGCGATGGCCACCTGGCCCTTACAAATACATCACGGTCGACCAGTCGGTGGCAGACGCGCTGGTCGAGTTTGGCCGCAACATGCGAGTGCCGATGCGCGTCAGCAAGCTTGTAAAAGGACGCCTGAGCGCCGGCATGCCGGCGGGGACGGCCCACGAGTTTCTGGAACAGATTTGCAATCGATACGGGCTGGTCTGGCATTTCGACGGCATCGTCATGAACGTTGCGACCGAAGCCGAAATCCAGACGGAAATGATCCCGCTTGATGCAAACACGGCTGCCGGTGCGGAAGATCGGCTTTCGCGGCTGGGCGTCATCGATCCGAGGTTTCCGGTAAAGGTTTCCAAGCAAGACGATGTCGTCTCGGTATCGGGGCCACCCTCCTACATCGAACTGGTCAGGAAAACGCTCGGAGTTCCCGCGGCAACGGGCACGAAGCCGGAGCCGGGCAAGGTTGTTTCGGTCCGCGTTTTCCGCGGAAGGCAGGTGGAGGCGTATGACGTCCCCTCCGCCGAGAAGAACTAGGGAACGGGAGGCAGGTTCATGGAGATCGCACCGATTGGAGCCTTGGAGGCTACGCTTGCAAACTTGACCACCAGCATAAGCTCACAACAGCAGATCACCGCTGGCGCCGCGGCGCAGCCTGGCAATCGAATGGCCAGTGCCAAGCAGGAAAAGCACGACGCCGTGAGGGTCAACACGCCTGAGCGCGGTGATGTCGCCACACGGGAAGGTCAGCAGGTGGCACAAGCGTCGTCCGGTGCCAATCCGGCAATGGCTGGGCAATCCTCCAAGCCGGAAAGGACGGAAGCGATCGTCGAACGCCAACTCTTCGACTATCTGGCCGAGGCAGAGAAGGCAGGGGGCGGGGCGTTCACGGATCCGTCGGCCCTGTTCGGGTCGGCCGTTCGGTCGTTGGACGGAACCATGCAGCAGGTCCAGAAAGCCCTGGGCCAGACGAACGCCCCGGTGAGCGCCGATGCAGCTACGGTGCAGGATGCCGCCGGCAAGACGGCCCCGTCAGGCAAGGAAGCCGAAAATTCCCCGGCAAAGAATGCCGAGCAACTTCTCGAACGGTCCATTTCGGTGATGTGGGCAGCCGCCAATCTCGAGGTAGTGACGAGCAGCGTGACGGCCGTCACGTCGTCCACCAGCACGCTGATCAAACAACAGTGAATGCCGCGGGGTTTTTCGTGCCGACGCTAACCTTGCCGTGGCGGTCAACGCTATTGAATCGATGCGGCGCCCGGTGGCGCGTGGCGTTGATTGTTATCGGCATGCTTGCGTTGCAGGCGTGCTCGGAGGAGCTCTATTCCAACCTCAACCAGCGGCAGGCCAACGAGATCGTGGCCACGTTGATGCGTCATGGGATTCCTGCCCAACGCGAGACCGCTAAAGATGGGAAAATGACGGTTTCCGTGCAGAAAAATCGGTTCGCCGACGCAATGGCGATTCTGGATGAAAGCGGATTGCCCAAACAGGAATTCCAGACGCTGGGCGACGTGTTCAAGAGAGGTGGGCTGGTGTCCTCGCCGGTGGAAGAGCGGGCGGCGATGATCTATGGCCTGAGCCAGGAGCTGTCGCAGACGATCTCGGATATCGACGGCGTGCTTTCCGCGCGCGTCCATCTTGTCCTGCCCGAAAACGATCCGCTGAGACAGCAGCTGGTGCCGTCGTCCGCCTCCGTCTTCATCCGGCATCGCGCATCGGTTCCGATGAATGAGCTGATCCCACAGGTCAAGATGCTGGTGGCCAAGGGTATCGCCGGACTGACCTATGACAATGTTTCCGTCACCCTCATTCCGGTAACGGCGGCGGCCCCCGAGCAGGGAACCGGCGAGGCGGGCTTCACGACGTTCCTCGGCCTTTGGTTGCATCCGGACAGCGTCGTCGCCGCGATGTGGCTGTTCTACGGCATGGCGGCGGCCATACTCGCGCTGGCTGCCCGGCTGGCCTACCTCCAGTGGTACCGACAGCCCGGCGTCTATGCGCTCGATGCTTCGGCAATGTCTGTGAAAAAGACATGACCGAGACCGGCTCGAAGCAAACCGCCAGCCCGGAATGGCAGGCATTCGTATCCAACCCCGCATCCTATGTGGATGCGGCCAGGCTCGCGGAATGCCTTGACGGCACGATCGGCGAGGCTGCCTGCGAGCGCATGCTGCAGTCGCGACGCCTGCATGAACGATTATCGGAGCTTCTGGTGGAGCGTCATAAGCTGTCTTCAGCAGTCGAAGAGCCGGCCGACGAGGTTGATCGAGCGATCGCCTTGTCCTCCGGCGAGGAGCTGGAGGAACTTGCGCTTCGCGCCGGCGCGATCTACTGGGCCGGCAGTCTGGCCGCTGTCATTGTTGGACGCGAAGCGGCCGCGTGGCAGGCAGCGCTTGGCGCGGATCTCTGCGCTTTCGCGGTCGCCAACCGAGATCTGGCCGGTCCGATGCAGCGGTTGGAACCCCTGGAGGACATTTACGGCCGTGTCTATGCCCACGGCCTGAGTTGCCTTGGCGCCTGGTGTCAGGCGATGCCTGGCGATACGAGCATGCGGGTGCGCCTCAAGCTGGTGCCGCACGAGCTTGTCGATCAGACGGCAGGCGAACCCTTTGCCGAGACCGGTCCCGCGATTGTTCGACGAGCGATGAGCTCGGCGGGATGATCGAACCGGGCAAAGCGACCGATGCCGTGCCGGGGCGCCCTTTCGCCCGGATCCTGCGCGCCGCCGAGGTGCGCGCCCTGCAGGATGGGCATGCCTTTCTCGATGAAGCAAGGCGCGATGCGCAGCAGTTGCGTGATGCCGCTCGGCGAGCCTATGCGGCTGAATATGCGCAGGGCTATGAAGACGGCAAGGCGCAAGGCGATGCGGACGCCACACGCTTGATCAGCGAGACGGCGGTCAAGGTGGACCACTATTTTGGCGGGCTGGAAGCCGAAGTCATCAGCCTGGCCCTCGATGTCGTCAGGCGAATGCTTGGAGAATTCGACGTCAGCACGCTTGTCGCGAAGGCGGCAAGGCAGGCTGTGATTGAAATTCGCCGCGCCAAATATCTGAAAGTCCGAGTTCATCCCGCTTCCGTCGACAGGGTTCGCGATGAGCTGGACGCTGTCTTGCGCGAGAGTGATCTGGGCATGACGGTCGAGATCGACGCGGATGACGCATTGGCAACCGGCGCCTGCATCGTTTCGACCGACTTTGCCGTCGTCGATGCCAGCATCGACGCGCAGCTCCAAGCCATAGCTGCCGCGATTGCGTCAAAGGCGGAGGTTCCATGAAAGAGCCCGCTATTGATATCGAAAGCCGTCTGGCGTCCCTCATTCCGAACCTGCGCTCCGCCCTCCGCAACGATGCCAGCCGGCCGAGGAAAGGGCGTGTACGGCGGGTCACCGGCACGATCATCCATGCGACCGTCGAGGAGGCCCGGATCGGCGAGATATGCGAACTGGTCGACCCCAGGACCGGCAAGACGACCAAGGCGGAAGTCGTCGGCCTCATGGACGAAATGGCGATCCTTGTTCCGCTTGGCGATCTGAGCGGTCTTTCAAGCCTGACGGAGGTCGTCGCGACCGGAAAGGACCAGCGTGTGCCCGTCGGTCCCGGGCTTCTCGGCCGGGTGATCAGCGCGCTCGGCGAGCCCTTGGACGGCAAGCCGCTTTCGCAGGATGGCATGACCGGCAGCTATCCGGTCAATGCCTATCCGCCATCTCCGCTGGAGCGCAGCTTGATTTCCGAGCCGATCCAGCTCGGAATCCGCGTCCTCGACGGGCTGCTCACCTGCGCGCGCGGGCAGCGCGTCGGCATCTTCGGCGAACCTGGCGTCGGCAAGTCGATCCTGCTTTCCGACATCGTTAGAGGCACCGATGCCGATGTTGCCGTGGTCGCCCTTGTTGGAGAGCGCGGACGTGAAGTGCGTGAGTTCCTCGAACATCAGCTTGGACCGGAAGGGCGGCAGCGGGCAATCGTCGTCGTCGCGACCTCCGACCGGCCTGCCATCGAGCGCGTCAAGGCCGCCTATGTGGCGACCAGCATTGCCGAATATTTTCGCGACCAGGGTAAGCATGTGCTGCTTACGATGGACAACATAACGCGGTTTGCCCGTGCGCAGCGCGAGATTGGCCTGGCCTCGGGCGAGCCATCGACGCGTCGCGGCTTTCCATCTTCGCTGTTCGCGGTCTTGCCCCGCCTGCTCGAGCGCTCAGGCCCCGGCCGCGTCGGTTCCATCACAAGCCTCTACAGCGTTCTGTTGGAAGGCGACGGCACGCTGGATCCTGTCGCCGAGGAAATTCAGGCGCTCCTCGATGGCCACGTCTTCCTGTCGAACGAACTCGCGCAGCGGAACCATTTCCCGGCCATCGACGTCCTGCGCAGCCGAAGCCGCCTCATGGATGCGGTTGTACCGCCGGCCCATCGGTCTGACGCCAGCCGCCTGCGTGAGTTGCTTGCCCGCTACGCCGACATCGAACTTCTCCTGCGGGTCGGTGAATACGAAAAGGGAAGCGATGCCGTCGCGGACGAGGCGGTGGCGAAGATCGATGCCATCAACGCCTTTCTGCGTCAGGCGTCCGCTACACACGAGAGCATCGACAAGACGCGCCAACTCATGCGGGAAATCGTCAATGAAAGATCGTGACATGATCGCTCGATTGGGCGACCTCAGACGCCGCCGGGAAGAACGCGCCAAGGAAGGCGTGATCAGAAGGCACGCCGCTGCGCATCGGGCCGCGAAGGAGGTTCAGGCGGCAGCCGCTGCGGTCACCGAACACCTCCGGCGCACGGTTGACGCAGAAGAGGCAGCGTTCGGTTCGCTGGTTGGGCAGCCGGTAAAGGCTGCCAGCTTCCATCGGCTTCAGGGACGGTTCGAAATCGCCGCCAGAAAAACCGAGCAGTTGCGCGAAAACGAGAAGATTGCCGGCGCCGCCGAGGAGCGACGGAAAGAGGAGTTGTCGGCAGCCCGCAATGATCATCGTGCGAGCCTGAAGGCGGTGACGAAGCTGGATGGCCTGTTGGAGCATCTGACCAAACGCAGCGCGCGCCGTCGCCTCGCTCTTTCCGAGCTTGTCGAGGAAGAGGAACGCGATCCGCCGCGCTTGCCAACAGAACGATAGCCCATCCGTGATCGTGGATATGGAAGTGTAATGCCTCAGGCCCTGGCGTCGGCAAAAACGAAAGCGCGCGGAAAACCGGTGAAACGCTCAGCAGGACTGCCGGGCGTCGGCGAACGGCTGACACTGGAATCCGTCGCGGCCGCGGAAGTCGGGGCATTGAACGCCTTCTACCGCCGCCGCGCCCCAGCGCAGATCACCATCGCGGGGAAGGCAATGACGATTGCTGCCGTCTGGCCGGCGGCGAACCCTGCGGACCAGCGGCTGTGCACGATTGCGTTCACCGTCGCAGGCAAGGTCGCCAAATTGCGCCTGCCGCTTTCTGTGGTCGAACGAGCCTTCGCCAAGGCGGACGAGCTGGTCGACATGAAACGACTGGCGCCCACTCACGCCGCACTGCTGCTGGAATCCGCATTCGAAGAGGACCTCGAAAGGATTGAGAGCAAGCTGGGTGAGAGGATCGCGCTCACCTCGGTTGAGCGAAGAGATACGGTTTCGGAGCAAATCCCCCTCGCTTTTGTCATGGCCGGCAACGACGAAACGATAGACTGCGTGTTGAACACGACGGACGCCGGCCTGGCGGTTCGGATCGGCCGCCTTCTCGACGAGATCGGCAAAGCGAGGCCGCCGATTCCGGCCGAATTCCCACTGTCGGTGTGCCTTCGACGTGGCGCGCTGACGATCACCCTTGGCGAGCTTCAAAGCCTGCAGCCTGGCGATGTGGTGCTTTTCAGGGATGCGGAGGAAGAACGCATGGCGGCACTCATCATTGCCGAGCGTCTTTATGCGCCGGTGACCTTGACTGCCGGTGGGCCGCAATTGCTTGCCGCGCCGTCTGCAATCGCTGGATCGAATTGGGAGTGGACCATGAACCAGAACACGCCGCCGCCAGCCGGCCAGACATTGGAAGAGTCGACTCTGGACGAGTTGCCGGTCGCGCTTGCCTTCGAGATCGGCCGCACGGCAATGCCTCTTGGGGACGTAAGGCAGCTTGCGCCCGGCGCTATCATTGCGCTCACCGATGTAACGCAGGAGACTGTCGACATCATCGCCAACGGCAAGCGTGTCGGTCGTGGCGAGATCGTGCGGATTGGGGAAAACCTGGGCGTGCGGATCGTCCGTATGTTCGACAATGCTTGAGAATTCGCCCAACCTCCTTGGGATTCTGATCGCTGTAGGCTTCGTCGGGTTGCTGCCGCTGGCCGTCGTCACGATGACGGGCTTCCTGAAAATTTCGGTCGTGCTGTTTCTTGTCCGCAACGCGCTTGGCGTCCAGCAGATGCCGCCCAATCTGGTGCTCTACGGAATAGCGCTTGTGCTTACGGTCTATGTCACCACGCCGTTGCTGAGCGAGATGTCGGGCCGGCTTCAGGAAGGACAAGTTCAGTTCCAGACTACGGACGACCTTGCCAGGGCGGCACAAATGGTCAGGGAACCATTGCAGCGACATCTGATGAAATTCACCCAGCCGGAAGAACGGCAGTTCTTTCTCGATGGCACAAGCCGCCTGTGGCCGGAACAGGCGCGGCAGAATCTCAAGGATGACGATCTCTCGATCCTTGTTCCCGCCTTCGTCGCATCCGAGCTTACCCGCGCCTTCGAGATCGGCTTCCTGCTTTATCTTCCTTTCCTCATCATCGATATCGTTGTTGCGAACGTCCTGATGACGCTCGGCATGATCATGGTCTCGCCGGTTCTCATTTCGATCCCGCTGAAACTGTTCCTTTTCGTCGCAATTGATGGCTGGTCGCGGCTGATGCATGGCCTCATCCTGAGTTACGTCTGACACCGCTGGGGTTCCCATGAGCAATGACTTCATCCTGGCGAAGGTCCAAAGCGCGCTTCTGACGGTGCTGCTCGCGTCCAGTCCGGCGATCATCGCGGCGCTGGCTGTCGGCATCCTTGTCGGCCTTGCCCAGGCGCTGACGCAGATTCAGGACCAATCGCTGCCGCAGACGATCAAGCTCGTGGTGATCCTGTTGGTCATCATCGTCTTCGGTCCGCTGCTTGGCCAGCAGATCGCGGAGCAGGCCTCGACGGCGCTGGACGAATTCCCCGTCGTCACGCGCTGAGGCACGCGGATGCCGGTCGAACCACTCTTCGCGTCGGTCAAAGAGCTTCAGTTCTATCTTCTGGCAGGGGCTTTCGCGCTCGCACGCCTGACCGGTTTCATGCTCCTGATGCCGCTCTTTTCACGCGTGCCGCTATCCGGCCTTCTGCGCAACGGGGTGGCCCTGGCGTTGGCGGTTCCGGTCTTTCCGATGATCGTGACCAAACTGACGAACACCGATATCACGACAACGATGATCGTTCTGTACATGCTCAAGGAGGTCGTTGTCGGGGTGACGCTCGGGCTGGCAATGGGCATACCGTTCTGGGCGGCGGAGGCTGCGGGCGATATCCTGGACCTGCAGCGCGGTTCCACGATGGGGACCCTGATCGATCCGATGATGACCCATGAGACGAGTGCCACCGGCACCTTGCTCGCCGTCATCATGGTGACGATCTATCTGGCAGCCGGTGGCCTGCAGCTCTCCCTGACGAGCCTCTACGACAGCTACGGCCTTTGGCCGATCGACCAACTTCTGCCTGTGTTCAGCAAGGATGCTGCCTGGATATTTCTCGATCTGCTGAATCGCATCCTGGTGATGGCGTTGACCCTTGTGTTCCCGGTCGTTGTCAGCATGCTCTTGTCCGACATTGTGCTGGCTTTCCTGGCGCGCGCCTCGCCGCACCTGAATGTCTTTGCGCTCTCGCTGGTCGTCAAGACGCTGGTGTTCAGCCTCGTACTTGTCCTCTACGCGGCTTTCCTGCTCTTCTACATGAACCGGGACCTGGCCTTTCTGCACGAAGCAGCACGACAGATAGAAGCGATCGGCTGCCGCAGCTGCCAATGAGAGCGAAAGATTTATGAGCAGAGGCTAATAATAACAGAGGCCTCTGTTTGTCGACCAATAAATACAATTTATCGACGAGGAAAGATTCTGATAATTTGACAGGCGGCCGACCCGTCGATGATCTTACGCCTTCTCGACGTGTCTCTGAAACATGCACATCCTCGGAATCCATGGCTCGCCAGACCACTTCATTGATCTACGAGGACTTGCGACTGGTCGATGCAGATAGGCTGCGCAGACTGGTTAGAACGGGCGCCTATGATGGGCATACGGGAGGGCTTGCGCGCGGCAAATTGCAGGCCAACGTTGTGATTGTGCCCCGCAGCTTTGCCGGAGATTTCCATCAGTTTTGCGTCCGCAATCCGAAACCCTGTCCTTTGGTGGCCGTGAGTCGTGCCGGCAGTCCATTGCTCCCCGCCTTGGGTGACATCGATATCCGCACCGATGCGCCCCAGTACAACATCTATTGGTTTGGGGAGATGATCCGTCGGAAAACCGACATCATCGATTTGTGGCGGGATGACTTTGCCGCTTTTGCGCTAGGCAGTTCGCTTACCGTCGAGGCAGCACTTGCCGAAAAGGGCGTGAAACTCCGTCGCATCGACGTCGGAAAAACTTCTCCCAAGTTTAGAACCAGGATCGAGACCTTCCAAGTCGGATCGTTTGGTGGCGAAATGGTCGTCTCCATGCGCCCGATAAGACAATGCGACGTCGACAAGGTTCGCGCCCTTACCGCAGGTTTCCCGCATGCGCACGGCTCCCCCATCCATGTCGGGGAGCCGGTGACCATCGGGATACGAGATTTGATGGCTCCCGACTGGGGCGATGCGGTCGAAATCAGGGAAGGGGAGGTCCCTGTATTCTGGGCCAGCAGCCTGACCGCTCAAGACGCTCTTGCGCGTGCCGAACTCGCGATCTCGATCACGGTGTCGCCGGGCCATATGCTGATCACCGACGTGGATGCACAAGCCGTTAGAGCACTCAGTGTTCGGACGGACTTGAGAACCAGGGCCTGCTGAGGATGCTGTTCGACATATCGACAGTGTCGGCCGGAGGCTAGATTGATTGCCGACGGTGGTGCCACGCTGGCAGCAAGCCTCGGCAAAGCTGCATCCAGCTCAGTAAAGGTAATTTCAAGCGCTTCGGCTTCGTCCATCGTTTTCCTCGCCAATACACCATGCGCCACCCCATCGGAGCGGCAACTTGCATTCAGCATCCGGTGGAACAATCCGCCCTTCGCCGGGTTTCTCCCGCCGAAGGAGACCTTCATGATCCGTTGGCTTGTCAGAATCGGCGCACTCTATGTTGCGTATAAATTCGGTGAAGAAGTCGGGCGCGCTCAGGCTCGAGTTGATTTGCGCCTACGACCGCAGCCCGATTATGAGAGCACCCCGACCGCCCGTAACGAAGAGGAGTTCGGCGAGCCGATCTGATTGTCATTCGCCGGCCGTAGGTCGGGTCGGAGTTTCCATAGATCCGCCCAACCGAGGCGACACACCTGCACAGTGCCGTCGCTAAGGCGACGGTGTGGGGAAGTGGTCATGTTATGTCTTTGGGGAAATGGGCGCGATATGGCGGATATCGGAACGCCCCTATCCCCTAGAAAGCGGTGGATAAAAGTCGGCGCCGCCCAAATAGTTCTTGCTAATTTTTCTTTTTCGGCGCCAGCGTCTGCTGGGGCTTACTGAAGGCGAAATGCTAAACCGCGTAGCTTCCACCACATCTAATTTGCGCCATTTTAACTTTATTGTTCCCGACGACGTCATTGACGCTGTCGAGGGATATCTCTGCTTTTGTGCCGCCGGACGCATCGTTTCTACCTTTTCGGCAGTTCAAGCAGTGCGAGACAAAGTCCTAGACTGCGAGCTTTCCGACGAGCAGATTGAGTGTTACGCTGTATTGGCTGCGGTCGATGAAGGCCTAGCCGTCCACTTCGATCGGCGAGGACGACAACCGGATCCCTACTCGAGTTTGAGTAGGTGTCACTGGCATCTGGTGCCGATCTGGAAAACCAAGGTGCGGTTGCGAGTTGCCCACGTGTCATTTCGCCGGCCGAACGTAGTCGGTCCTGCCGGTCGTACCCCTCCGCTCATTATCATTGGCAGAACGCAAGCCAGGCCGCAGCGAATAGAATTCCTTCCATGAAACGCGCCTGCCGCGGAATGGTTCGGCGCTCTCCGTAGTGCTGGTGACGCTCGTTGATCGGGGTGCAAGGTTCATGCTGCTTTAACACTGTCGCGCAGTGATGGGATAATCTCGCCATCGCCCACATCCACCATCACGACGAACGACAGGTTTTCGTTGTCGTCCTGCCTGTAGGTGACGCCAACCACCTCAACCGACGCGCCGTCGTTGTCTTCTGCCTGAAAAGCGGCGATCGGCATCATCACAATGCCGAGGCCCGCCATGCTCCAGATGCTGGCCCGTGTTCGCTGAGTTCGAGACGGCCATTCGCTCGGAGAGGCTGTTGGATGGGATTGCCAAGGCCAAGGCCATCGGCACCAAGTTCGGTCGCAAGGTCAAGGCAACCCCGGAGCGGATCTTCACCATGCGCGCCGATGGCGAGACCGGCCCTGAGGCGATGCGGGATCAGCGCTCACCTAAGGTCATGATGCCCAAACAGTTCCTACAAACAGATCAACCCCTTGACATTGACAGCACAAAAGATACTTATGCGTATCAAACTAGCTTTGAATGAAACTCATAGGTATCGCCATGCCATCGGAATATGCGGGCCTGCTTGAAATAGGTCACCTGCTGAAGCAGGCGCGGCTTACCGCGTCGCTGACGCAGGAGCAGGTCGCCGATATGGCCGGCATATCGCGTCCCCGATATCGCGACATCGAAACGGGCGCAGCCGCGGCACGTGCGACCACCCTGATGAACATCACCCGCGCCCTAGGCCTGGAGATGATGCTGATCCCACAGTCCATGGTTCCTGCCGTCAAGTCCTTGCTGCGACCGCATGACGACGATCTCCCCGCCTTTGTTTCCCAACCCGACGAGGATGATCGTCCCCCGAATGTTTAAAGCACCCAAGGCCATCCCCTCCCTTGACGTGCTGCTGAACGATCTGAAGGTCGGAACGATCGTCAGGACGCCAGGCGATTTCAAGGCATTCAATTTCGACGACGCCTATCGAGCGACCGGGGGCTTTCCCGTCCTCAGCCTTTCTTTCCGCGCGGCGGCAGGAGGATTGCGGAAGGATCCAAAGCCTCTTGCCGGGGCCTTACCTGCATTCTTCGCCAACCTTCTTCCAGAAGACAAACTGCGCGAAGCGATGGAGAAACACCACGCAGGCAATGTGCGCGCAGGAAACGATTTTGATCTGCTGGCCGCGCTGGGTGCGGATCTTCCCGGCGCCGTGCGTGTCTTGCCGACTGATGGCACGACGGCAGTTGCCGAGGATGCCTCAAAGGATAGGCCAAAAGCCCGGTTCTCGCTCGCGGGCGTACAGATGAAACTCTCTGTGATCAAGAACACCGGCAAGGAAGGTGGGTTGACCTTGCCTATGGGCGACGAGCAAGGCCAGTACATCGCCAAATTTCCATCGTCGGCGTTCCCCGGCGTCTCTGAAAATGAGTTTGCCAACCTAGCGCTGGCGGCGGCGATCGGCATGGACGTGCCCGAGCGCGAGCTTGTCGAGAAGTCCGATTTCGAGGGAATTCCCGAGGAGTTCGACACGCTGTCGGACGGCAAGGTTCTCCTCGTCAAACGCTTCGATCGCGTCGTTGGTCGTGAGCGCGTCCATATCGAGGATATCGCGCAGGTTTTCGGTGTCTATCCCTCGCGCAAATATGAGGGCGCCGCATATCATGACATTGCCTCAGCCCTGAGCGCGGCCGTCTCGCCGACGGCCGCGCTCGAATTCGTGCGCCGTCTGGCGCTGACGGTCATCACCGGCAACGGCGACATGCACCTCAAAAACTGGTCGCTGATCTACCGGGGCCCTGGCGACAAGCCAGAGCTTGCGCCAATTTATGACGTCCTGTCGACCGTGCCCTATATTCCCGCCGACTCGATGGCGCTCTCGCTCGGCGGCGAACGCTCCTTCAAGGCGCTCGCTGCCCCGCGATGGATGGCGTTCGCCAACCGTGCAAGGCTGCCAGAGCCGGCCGTGCTGAGGACGGTGATCAAGGTCGTCGAGCGCGTCAACGATCATTGGTGGAGCCTTCCGGAACGGGCCGTTATTCCGGAGAAGGTGCTCGAGCGGATTGATGAGCATGTGAAAATGATGACCCCGATACTCGGCACCTGCGCCGCATAAGGAGGGGAATCGCGGCGATGGGATGGCTCCCCTACTTGCGCAGATCGATTTCGGAAATGAAGGCCTCGCCGATATGTAGCCTGGCGCTGTAGCGGCCGATGTAGGTCGTCGTGCGCTCCTTGGCCGCCCACATGTTACCGTCCACCTCCTGGATCGGCTCCTCGACCAAGGGAGATTGGATTGATATCATCGAGTAAAAAACCAGTATGCCGTCATTCTCTGATGATCCGAGAGACCAACAAGCGGTCCAGGAACCCGGATGCCTTCGAACGCGACGTTCGCGAGCGCGATCGCCGCGCGCTGAGCGGCATTGGAAACGCCGAAAGTCATTTGGGTGCCAGGCACCATCTGACGCGGCGCTGTGAGGAAGGTGTCGAGCGACGAACTGTCCCAGACGATGTTCGACTCTCGCAACGCGGCTGAATAGCGTGCTCCCTCGATGCTGCCGGCCAGGCGGCCGATGACGCCAGACAGATGCGGACCGGCCCTGTTCTGGCCAGGCTCCATACTGTGGCACGCCCTGCAGCGCTGCCGGAACAGCCGCTCGCCGTCGGCCTGCTGCGCGGAAGCGGCGGCAGGCAACAGCAGGCCGGCGGCCAACAGCGTAGCCAGGGATGCGCGCGCTCGCATGATGGACGTCGCCACAGTTGCAACGCCAGCGGACATGAGGGGGTTGCGTGTCGTGCCTTGTGAATGGTTCATCGGATGGCCTCTGCGAAACGTTGAGGGGAGGAGCTTTGCTGCGGGCCGGAAGCTTCCGGCGGGACCAGCCGCTCGACAGCAACAGCTGGGCAGGGAAGGAGAGGATGCAGGTGGTGACTTGTCCTTCGTTGCGACGGCGATGATCTGATCGTGGCGCGGCAGCGCGGGAGTCCCGATTGCGGGACGGGTTCGGTCAAACCGGCAAGGATCGTAGTCCGGTCGGAGGGTTCGTCTCAGGCACAGGCGCCGGAACAAGGTGCTTGGCCATGTCGATGAGCGGCAGTCTGATGACAGCGCGAAGGCCGCCACTCCGGTTCTCCAGCACGATGTCGCCGCCGTGGTGACGGGCGATGGCGCGGGCGATTGACAGGCCGAGCCCGACGCCGCCGGTCTCCCGGTTGCGCGACTGCTCGAGGCGGAAGAAGGGAGCGAACACCTGTTCCATGTTGCCTGGCGGAATGCCGGGTCCTGCGTCCTCGACCACGATGTCCAGGCTATCGGCACTCCGCACCAGGCTCACCCTGGCCTGTTCGCCGTAGCGGACGGCATTCTCGACGAGGTTGCGGATCGCCCTGCGCAGGGAGTCCGGCCGGCCGCGGTACAGCACCTTGGGTCCATCGGCGACGGTGATGTCTTGGCCGAGCTCAGCGAGATCGTCGCAGAGGCTGCCGACCAGCGCCGAAAGATCGACGGTTCGCGTCTCCTCTACCGTGGCGTCCTCGCGCGCGAATGCGAGCGCCGCTTCCGTCATCGTCTGGATCTCCTCGATGGTCAACTGCTTCGACCATGGCGATATGACCTCGATCTGGGGTGGGTACAAGCAGACGGGCAACGGGCGCGACAAGTGCCTTGAGGCGCTATCACAGTACACGCAGACAAAATCGGTGTGGGTGAATCTCGGCGGCTGATACCTTGGAAGGCCGTCGAGCCCTGCGGGCCCCGGCGGCTCTCTTCTCGCCTCGCGTTGATGTGGCATCCTTCCAATCGCGCGAGGTCGCATTCGCCGGAAATCGGCAGCAGGGCGAGCGACCGGGAATGGAATACTACAGTGATGTTTTTTCTGGAGAGAGGGCGGGTCGCGGCCTGGATGCTAGGTCAATAGCTTCAGCTTCGCCAATTCCCGTCATACACAGCAGCCGAATTACCGTTTCCTGGGTGACGGAGGTGGTTAGCTCCTCCTTCGCGAAAGCAAGGCTCACGCCCACAATGGCAAAAGTCGCCATTTTCCAGGTGAGTTTTGCGTCTTCCCTTGCCGGTGGAAGTCGCCTGGTTCGACCACCCAACTTGACGAGCGTCATGCGGCGAGATCATGCTGACGAACAGAGAGACTTTGACTGTCTCCTCCATTTTCTTCCGCTCCTAGGACGTTGTCGGTCATGACGCGAGCGACCGCGACGCCGAGGCTTGCGCAAGGGAAACAGCTTCCGCGGACGGGCCTACCAAAAAAATTTAGTGAAAGGCGCGGACGTGCGCACCCGGAGTCGCCCCCCGGGGACAGCCTTGCCGATTCGACAGAGGCAGCGTCAGGAGAAAATCAGTTGGGACGCAAGGACAGCCGCGCGATGTTCCAAGCCTGCTCGACATGGTGCCGGGCGGCGGCTTGCGCCTTGTCGGCCTCACGTGCCCTTATCGCGTTCATGATATCTTCCATCTCGGCGATCGCGGGACCGCGCCGGTTGGCCGAGGCGATCGTCATTGATCGCAATTGATTGATGCGCACGTTCAATCCTTGCACGATTTCCCAGGCGATCAGCTTGCCTGCGGCAACAAACAAATTCTCGTAAAAGCGCGATGTTGCCCGCATCACCTCGACGGGGATGCTTGAGGCCCATGCCTTGAGCAGGTCCTCATACGCGCGTTCGAGACCTTCAATCTGTTCGCTGGTTGCGGTGAGGGCGCAGGCACGCGCCGCGATCCCCTCAAGCAAGGCACGCAACTCATAGATCTCCTCCGTACGGTTGAGGTCGGGTCGCGCTACCGCCGGCCCGTGCCCTGGAATCATCTGGACAAGGCCCTCGGTCTCCAACTGACGCAGCACTTCTCGAACCACGGAACGACTGACGCCGAGTTGGTCGCAAAGCGGCCGTTCGACAAGCCTTTCACCTGGCTGGAACCGAAAATCCATGATCGCCTCGCGCATGCGTTCCAGCGCCAGGGTCCGAAGCGTTTTTGTCGAGCGCTCGATGCGAAGTGTATCGTCCATGGATTGGTCCTTTCACGAATGACGAAACCAGATTCGAATGCCTGTTGACAAGGCGCTTTGGCCGATAATAGTATGGTATACCATATTATGGAATGTGAGTTCAACCTTGGTCAGTTTCCAGAGGACCTCTATGAGCCCTGCTATTCGGAAGATAGTGACCCATGTCGAGACCACTCTGATCGAGGGTGGCAAGGCGGCACCCAGGCCCCTGCGCCTAATAGGCGTCGCTGCTGTCTTGGACAACCCGTGGGCAGGCAAGGGGTTTACCGATGACCTTTCGCCCGCGATACGGGCCTATGCGCCGGTGCTTGGCGAGTTGCTTACCCGTGAGATTCTTGCCGTCGCCGGTTCCGGCGAGGCGATCGAGGGCTACGGCAAGGCTGCCATCTGCGGCACCTCAGGCGAGATCGAACACGCCTCGGCGCTGATCCACACCCTGCATTTCGGCAACCACTATCGCCGTGCCGTTGGCGCCAAGACCTATCTCGCCTTCACCAATCTGCGTGGCGGGCCGAACACGCCAATCATGATCCCGCTGATGGACAAGAACGACGAAGGCCGCCGCTCCCACTATCTGACCGTGCATTTCCAGATCGGCGACGCGCCGGCGCCGGACGAACTGGTGGTGGCGCTCGGCGCTTCCATTGGCGGACGTCCGCACCACCGCATCGGCGACCGCTATCAGGATCTGAAAGAGGTCGGTGATCTGCATGGCTGACGCCGCCGCCCTTGCATGGGTCCGGGACACGGCTCCGGACGGAACCGGCTTCATCCGTGCCGGCTCCGGCGCGCCGGTTCTGCTCATCCACGGCGTCGGCATGAATGCCGGGATCTGGCAGGCGCAGATCGAGCTGATGCAGGATCGCCGCGAGCTGATCGCCATCGATATGCTCGGCCATGGAAATTCGCCGCTGCCGCCGGAAAACTCCAACCTGTCCGACTTTGCCGACCAGGCGATCCGCTTGCTCGATCACCTCGGTCTCGCCTCTGTTTCGATCGTCGGCCACTCCATGGGGGCGCTGGTCGCTCTCGAAATCGCCCTTCGCGCACCGTCGCGTGTCGACTCCGTCATCTGCCTCAACGGCGTGTTCCGTCGTCCTGAGGCATTGGCGCAGGCGGTGCGCGAACGCGCGGCAGCACTCGGCTCTCATGGCGATCCTTCGGCCATCGCCGCAACGCTTGCCCGCTGGTTCGGCGACCCGCTGCCGGCCACCCTTGCCAGTGCAGCCGCAACGGCACGCACGGCGCTTGAAGGAGTCAGCGCTCAGGGCTACGCGCGCACCTATCGGCTGTTTGCCCGCGCGGATACCGAGCATGTCGACCGCCTGGCCGAGCTCGCAGCGCCGGCACTGTTCATGACCGGATCGGAAGACAGGAATTCCACGCCGGCCATGTCGGCGGCGATGGCCCGACTGGCACCGCACGGGCAATGTCTCGTTCTCAGCGGCGAAAGACACATGATGACAATCGCTTCGCCGGAAAAAGTGACTCAACACATGATGGCGTTTCTCGATGCGGAGAAAGACGCTGCCATTAGGCCGGAGACGGCTGCTGCATTTGACGCCGGCGAATTCAGGCGGGCGCTCGGCTCGTTCCTGACCGGTGTCACCATCGTCACCACGGTCAGTGCGGAGGGCGAGCCACGCGGCTTCACCGCCAACTCCTTCACCTCGGTCTCGCTCGATCCGCCGCTGGTGCTTGTGTGCATCGCCAAGAAGGCGTTGGGGCACAGCGCCTTTTCGACCTCAAGAGGTTTCGCCATCAACATCCTGTCGGAGAGCCAGAAGGCAGAATCCGGCATCTTCGCCTCCAAGGCCGCCGATAAATTCGCTTCTGTTGCCTGGCAGTCCGGGCAAACCGGCAATCCGCTGATCGACGGTTCCGTCGCCGTATTCGATTGCGGCATGGAGCAACTGGTCGACGCAGGTGACCATTCGATCCTGATCGGCCGCGTTCGCGACTTCACCCACAATGGCGCGCAGCCGCTTGGCTATTGCCGCGGCACCTATGTCACACCCGGCCTCAGCCAGGAGGCGCTGGCGGCAGCACCTCATGGGACCGAAGTTGGTGCCATTCTCGAGAATGAAGGCCGCGTGCTGTTCTTCGAAACACCGGGCGGTTTCCACGAATTGCCGGCGGGTCGCGGGCTGGGCTCGCCGAAGGACGCTCGCAGCCTCAAGGGATGCCTCGCCGCCAAGGCTGTCGACGCACAGCTCGGCTTCCTGTTTGCGGTGTGGGACGACGCGGCCGATCCGTCGCGCTCACACGTCTACTACCGGGGAACGGTTACCGCACCCAATCCCAGCGATCGCCAGACGCGGCTTGTCGAGATCGACGATATCGCCGATCTGAAGATCGCCGATCCGGCGGTTCGTTCCATGCTGACCCGCTATATCAGTGAACGCACGGAAGATGCTTTCGGTGTCTATGTCGGCAACGAGGTCGAAGGCGAAGTCCGGCCGCTCGCCAGGGCCGCGTCGTCCCAAGCTCTTACTGGTCGCAGGTGATGCCAATGAAATTTTCGCTGTTCGTCCACATGGAGCGCTCGGATCTGGCGAAGCCGCATTCCGAGCTTGTTGCCGAACTGGAGGAACTTGTCGTGCTGGCCGACAAGGCCGGCTTCGAGACCGCCTGGATCGGTGAGCATCACGGGATGGAATTCACCATCTCGCCCAACCCTTTCATCACCATCGCCTATTTGGGCGCCAAGACGAGCACGATCCGGCTCGGCACCGGAACCATCGTCGCGCCGTTTTGGCACCCGATCAAGCTTGCAGGCGAAGCGGCGATGGCCGACGTCATCACCGGCGGCCGGCTCGACATCGGCATTGCACGCGGCGCCTATGCATACGAATACCAGCGGCTTTTCCCCGGGCTCGAAGCCTGGGGCGCGGGTCAGCGCATGCGCGAAATGGTGCCGGCGATCCGTGGCCTGTGGGATGGCGATTTCGAACTCTCCGGCGAATTCTGGTCGTTCCCGTCGACCACCTCGTCGCCCAAACCGCTGCAAAAACCTTATCCGCCGATCTGGGTGGCGGCGCGTGACCCCAATTCGCACGACTTTGCGGTGGCCAATAAATGCAATGTCCAGGTGACGCCGCTCGCCTCCGGCGATGGCGAAGTGGTGAGCCTGATGGAGCGCTTCAACACGGCCTGTGCTGCTCATCCCGAAATAGCGCGACCCGAGATCATGCTCTTGATGCACACATTCGTCGCCGAGGACGCAGCCGACGCCGAGCGTCTGACGCAGGACCTGTCGCAATTCTATTGCCAGTTCGGCGCTTGGTTCCAGAACAAGAAGCCGGTGCGCCAGGGCGTGCTGGAAGAACTGACGGAGGGCGAGATTGCGGCCATGCCGCAATATGCACCGGACAAGATCCGGCAGCATCTTGTGATCGGCGAGGCAGACGAAGTGATCGCCAGGCTGAAGGCCTATGAGGCGCTCGGTTACGACCAGTATTCGATCTGGATCGACAGCGGCCTTTCGCATGAGCGCAAGAAGAAATCGCTGCAGCTGTTCATCGACAAAGTGATGCCGGCCTTCCAGGGACCGCGCGCGTGACGAGCACCGGCGAATTCAGGAACTACATAGACGGCCAGTTCGTGGAGGCCGCCTCGACCTTCGACAGCATCGACCCGTCGACCGGCACAACATGGGCAAAAATGCCCGCGGCTTCAGCCGCCGATGTCGACCGCGCCGTCGCGGCCGCACATCGGGCACTGCACTCCGGCCCATGGGCAGCGATGACCGCAACGGCGCGCGGCAAGCTTCTGGTGCGGCTCGGCGATCTGGTTGTCGCCAATGCCGACCGGCTGGCGGAACTCGAGACGCGCGACACCGGCAAGATCATCCGCGAGACGCGCGCCCAGATCGCCTATGTCGGCGACTACTACCGCTATTATGGCGGGCTGGCCGACAAGCACGAAGGCTCATTTGTCCCGATCGACAAGGCCGACATGGAAGTGACCATCCGACCCGAGCCGATCGGCGTCGTCGCGGCGGTCGTGCCGTGGAATTCGCAACTCTTCCTGTCCGCCGTCAAGCTCGGCCCGGCCTTGGCGGCCGGCTGCACTGTCGTCCTCAAGGCTTCGGAGGATGGCCCCGCCCCACTGCTGGCCTTTGCCGAACTCGTGCACGAGGCGGGCTTTCCCGCCGGCAGCGTGAACATCCTGACCGGCTTCGGCCATGATTGCGGCCACCGCCTGACCAGCCATCCGCTCATCGCCCGCGTTGCCTTCACAGGTGGTCCGGCAACCGCCCGCCAGATCGTCAGGAACACCGCGGAAAACCTTGCCTCCACGACGCTCGAACTGGGCGGCAAAAGCCCCGTCGTGGTGTTTGCCGATGCCGATCTCGACAGCGCCGCCAACGCGGTCGTCGCCGGTATCTTCGCCGCCACCGGCCAGAGCTGCGTCGCCGGCTCGCGCCTGCTGGTCGAGCGTTCAGTGAAGGACGAGTTCCTCGCCCGGCTCAAGCACAAGGCCGAGGCGATCCGGATCGGCGACCCGCAGGATCCCGAAACGGAAATGGGGCCGCTTGCCACATCGCGGCAGCGCGAATGGATCGAGAAGACCGTCGCCGAAAGCCTCACCAGTGGCGGCCGGCTGGTCACCGGCGGCAAGCGCCCCGAGGGCAAGGCGGACGGCTTCTACTACGCGCCGACGATCATCGAGGCATCAGACCAGAACCTTGCCTGCGTGCGCGAAGAGCTGTTCGGTCCGGTGCTGAGCGCGCTTGCCTTCGACAGCGAGGCTGAAGCGCTGTCGCTTGCCAACGACACCAGGTTCGGCCTCGCTTCCGGCGTGTTCACCACCAATCTCGCGAAAGCCCATCGCATGGCGCGCGGCATCCACGCCGGTGTGGTCTGGATCAACACCTATCGCGCCGTCTCGCCGCTGGTTCCGTTCGGCGGCTATGGCCAGTCAGGCCTTGGCCGCGAAGGCGGCATGGACGCGATCCGCGACTACACGCGTTCGAAATCGGTGTGGATACGCACCTCCGACGACCCAATTCCCGATCCTTTTGTCATGCGGTAGCCGCCGCGGACGGGGATTCGCGATCAAGGCGAAAACGCCGATCGCGAACAGCCAACAACGAAAACAAACAGAGGAGAACGACATGAAACTGATTTTCACCGGCATTGTTGCCGGACTGCTTGCAACGACGGCCGCCAAGGCCGAGGAAATGGTCTTCACCAGCTGGGGCGGAACAACCCAGGAAGCGCAGACCAAATCGTGGGCCGAGCCCTTCACCGCCGCATCCGGCATCAAGGTCCTGCAGGACGGGCCGACCGACTACGGCAAGCTGAAGGCCATGGTCGACGCCGGTAGCGTCAACTGGGATGTCGTCGACGTCGAGATGGATTTCGCCATCAAGGCGGCCAAGGACGGCCTGCTGGAGCCGATCGATTTCGCCGCTGTGCCGAAGGCCGATCTCGATCCGC
>NZ_JAMYMV010000031.1:0-69369 GCF_040318715.1 Mesorhizobium sp. M1050
AAAAACAGGTCGACGGCGAGGAACCCGGACGGCGCCAGATCATATCGCCGGCCCGTGAATTCGGTGAAGTGGCCTAGCATCACCACAACAGCAGCGATGCCCCGGAGACCATGCAAAGCGTCGAAGTGGGCCGTTTCCGCCCTTGGTTCTGGCGTTTTGGTCATTCCGTATCCGCGTTACTTCGTCCATCTACGCATGGATTGCTGCAACGCACAAGAACGTTTTGCGACGCACACTCAACCCACATCCAGGAGCCACACATGGCCATTGCAGAAGACTCGATCAGCCGCGCCCGCGACTCCTTGTCCGCCACCCGGGGAAGCTTCTGGTGCATGAAGCGCTGGCGGCGGGGTTCTTTGCGCTGGTGCTGTACCGCATGCTGCCGGAAGCGGCGGGAACGCTGGCGAGGGCGATGGCCATGACGCTCACCACCCCGGTCTTTCATCTGACGGGCGAGCCTTCCTTCAGCGTTTACCTGATTCATCTCCGGGTCTTGCAGCCCTGTCGCGGTGTTCGTCATCAGCCAATACGGCCATGGTGCGGCGGCGCCGCTGCGGTTCGCGACCGTCGTTGCCGTCGTCCTGCCGACGGTGACCCTGCTGTCCTGGATCACCTACAATCTGATCGAGCTTCCCGGCCAGAAGGCGGGCCGCTTTGTCATCCAGCGCTTTGGCCACACGGGCGGCGGGCCGGCGCCGGAGAGCGTCAAGCGCAGCGCGTGATCGTGCGCTGCCGATCGCAATCGCGTCGGCCAAATGGGCACGCTGCCATGACGCAACCGGCGGGCAACCAAATCAGCTAAAACTGTGTCACGCCCTCTCGTGCACGCCAAAGTGGGCGGCGTCTGGAGCTATGAGGAGCTGCTGGCCATTCTGGCCAATCTCACCCAGCCCGAACACGCCGAACGGATCGACTGGATCGGCCAGGAGTTCAACCCGGACGACTTCGATCTGCAACACGGCCAACACCGTGCTCGCCGCCCGGTTCACCAAAAATAGCTGCCGCCCGTTAAGCCGTCCCCGGCACCAAACGTTGGGACGTGAGCAATTACGCACGCTGAGGACAACGCTTACCGCTCCGCAAGGAATCGTGCATCGCATGGCGCATAATGCACCTATCGGAAATGAAATCAAAATCGGAATGTGAATTGGCGCATGAAGCTACCGCTCGGCGAATGCCCGCGCAAACGAGTCCATCATCGGCCGTGCGAGATACTCGAAGAAAGTCCGGTCGCCGGTATTGATGAAGGCTTCGACCGGCGTTCCGGGATAAAGCTGCTCGGCCTTCACGCCGGGCGGCAGGGCGTCGGCAATCTTGAGCTTGGCGCGGAAATAGGGTTCATGCGTGACTTGGTCGACCAGCCGGTCGGCGGAGATCTGTGTGACTGTGGCTGAAACCTCGGGCGTCAGGCGCATGTTGAGCGCCGACAATCTGAGTTTCGCTCGCTGGCCGACACGCACCTGATCGACATCCTTCGGCCGCAGCTTCGCATCGACGTTGAGACCCGATGCCGTGGGCAGAATCTCCATGATCTTTTCGCCGGGCGCGATCACGCTGCCCTTGGAATTATAGATCGACGACACCACGATTCCGGCTACCGGCGCCTTGATCGTCGTGCGCTGAAGCACCGCTTCGGCCGCCCTGATCTGTTCCCCGATATCGGCGAGGTTGGTGCGGACCTCGTTGAGCTTGGTCAGCGCCTCTTCCACGCGTTGCGAGGTCAGGCGCTCGACCTGCACCTGGGCTTCGACGATCTGGCTGTTGGCCGCGGCAAGATTTGCCTCCAGCGCGCCGGCCTGGCCGACGAGATCGGCTTCGCTGCGCAGCAGCTGCGAATATTCGGTGCGGTTGGTGAGGCCCTTGTCGAGCAGGCCAGTCTTGATGCCGAGCTCCTTTTTTACCACCTCGGACTGCTGCTCGATGGCAAGCTTCTGGGCGTCCAGGCCCACGACCGACTCGCGATCCATGGCGACCCGCTGCGCCATGATCGACTGTTCCGACCGGAACCGAGCGAGCCTTGCATCGAACTCCTTTTGCTGTTCACGGATGAGCTTTTGGAAATCCTGCTGGAACGACGCCGGCGCTGCCTCGTTGATCGGCGCCAGCCTGTCCATCCCGTCGCGTTCGGCCTCCAGCCGCGCCATGCTCGCCTCGAGCGCGATCGACTGTCTGGTCAGCCGGTTGAGCTCGGCCTGTGCGGCTGTCTTGTCGAGGATGACAAGGTCCTGGCCCTGCTGCACGCGATCGCCCTCGTGGATCAGCAGTTGCTGGACGATGCCGCCTTCGGGCTGCTGGATGTGGATGTTGCCGCCCGTTGCGGAGATCGTGCCCTGCGTGATCACCGCGCCGGAGAGCGGCGCGGTGGCCGCCCAATAGCCGAAGCTGCCCGCCAGCAGCCCTATGGCAACGTAGCCGGTGAGGGCCACGCGCCTTATGTCGGTGCGCGGCTGGCCGTTCCTGGCAAGGCTCTCGGCCGTCATCGTGTGGGACCGAAGCGGATGTCGTGCGTGCGAATCGTCGGCGCGAAGGACCCGGTCACCACCGTGCTCGGCCGGGCCGGAACACCCTTGGCGACGCCATTGCTGACCACAGGCTGCCGCAGCACCTCGGCGCTCGGGCCGAAGGCCTCGATGATGCCGCCGCGCAAAACCATCACGCGATCGCAGGCCGTGGCGATGGACGGGCGATGCGTGATCACGATAGTCGTGACGCCCGCGGCTTTCGCCGCGACAAGCATCGCTTCGAGCGCCGTTTCGCCGCTGCCGTCGAGATTGGAGCTGGGCTCGTCGAGCACGAGGATCCGCGGGCCGCCATAGAAGGCGCGCGCCAGCCCGATCCGCTGGCGCTCGCCGCCCGAGAGCGTCCTGTCCGAAGGCCCGATAATCGTCTGGTAGCCGTCGCGCTGCGCCAGGATCAGCTCATGCGCCTCAGCGCGCCGCGCGGCCTCGACGATAGCGGCATCCGCCGCCTGCGGGTCGAAGCGGGCGACATTGTCGCCGATCGATCCGGGGAAGAGCTCCACCTCCTGGGCCAGGTAGCCGATCTGCTTTCCGAGCTGTCTTTGGTCCCAGTTCCGGAGATCGGCGCCGTCGATCCGGACCGAGCCGCCGGTCGGCTGCACAGCACCGATGAGCAATCGCGCCAGCGTCGATTTGCCGGCGCCACTCGGGCCGACGATCGCTATAGCTTCGCCGGCGCGAACCGCGAAGTTCAGCCGCTTGAGGATGGGTTCGGTGCCGGGCCGTGCATTCGGCGCCATGAAGAAAACGTCCTGCACCGAAAACGTCCCCGACGGGTCGGGCAGCGTCAGTTTGCGCGCTTCAGTCGGATGCGCCGCAAGTGCCGTCTCCAGCTGCTTCCAGGCTCGCCTGGCGTCGACGATCTGCCGCCAGGAGCCGATCAACTGGTCGAGCGGCTGCAGCGCGCGCGACGACACCAGCGAGGAGGCGAAGATCATGCCGGGCGTCATCTGCCCCTCGATCACCAGCCAGGCACCGGCGCCGAGGATCGCCAGCTGCAACATCATGCGCAGCGCCCGCGAGGCGGCGCTGAAGATCGCGTTGGCGCTCGAGGAGCGGTCATAAAGGGTGAGCGCTGCCCCGACATGCCTTCCCCAGACGCGAGCGGCATTCTCGACCATGCCCATGGCGCGCAGCGTCTCCGCATTGCGGGCAAAGACCTGCTCGGCGTGGCTGGCGAGCGCCGAACGCTCCGTGGACAGCGCATCCTTCCTGCCGATGGCAAGCTGGTTGGCCGCGACCAGCGCAACGAGCAGCGCCGTGCCGGCGAGCGTCAGCCAGAACAGGACGGGATGGATGAGATAGAGGAGCGCGAGGAACACGGGTGCAAAGGGCAGGTCAAACAGCACAGCCACACCGCGCGACCTGATGAAAGCGCAGACCGAGGCGAGGTCGCGCAGCGGCGATCGGCCGCTGGCATATTTGGGCGCCAGCGAAAGGGCGAATGTCCTCGCGCCGAGCTTCCTGTCGACGGCGGCCGCGACGCGCTGCGTGTAAACGGCACGCACTGCGTCGAGCAAGCCGAGGAAAGCAAGCGCGAGGACCGCGATGGCCGACAGATAGACAAGCGTCTCCACACTGGACGACGGCAGCACGCGGTCATAGACCTGCAGCAAATAGAGCGGGATAACCAGAACCAGGATGTTGATCAGCAGCGAGAAGACGCCGACATCGGCGATGGCGCGCAGGAACACCGCGCGCAGGCTCGACGATCCAGTCATTTCTGCCGCCGCTGCATGATCCCGAGACATCGAACCGGTCGCCTGATCTTACACGTGGCCCCCAAATTCGGAACCACCGTGGTGCAGTGTGCTGTTGCCGAAGCTGTGCGTGGCAACGCTGTGCGTGGTGGTGCTGCTGCTGCTGCTGACGAGCAGGGGGTTGGCCTGCACAGCGTCCAGCGTATAGGCGTGGATGTAGTCGATCTTCATCTCGGCCGGCGTGGCGAGATGGTCCGGTGGCGCGCCGGCTTGCCCGCCGATAGCAAGATCGACCAGCATGTACATGGGCTTGTTCATGTCGGACGGTGTCGCCGCTTCCGCAACCTGCACGCCATCATACGTCCAGATAAGCTTGTCCGGTGTCCACAGCACGCCATAGGTGTGGAAGCCTGCGGTATCCATGACGTTCACCGTGGTCGAGACCTTGGTGTGCGTTCCCGTCTCGTTGGAGTGCGCGGTCATCACAAGCGAGTTGGGCTTCTGGCCGTACATTTCCACCGCGTCCAATTCCGGCGGCCACGAGCCGTCTTCCGGCAGCAGCCAGAAGGCCGGCCAGGCGCCGGCGTGCTCGGGCAGGTCGGCGCGCATTTCGAAATAGCCATAAGTCTGCGAGAAGGAGTCGTGCGTCGTCAGGATGCCGGATGTGTACTCGTAATTGTTGATCAGCGGCTTGATATCCGCCGGTGTCTGCGCGGCAGTGATGGTGAGCACGCCGTTGTTCACGCTAAACGGGTGGACGGAGCTCGTCGGGACATAACTGGCGTCGATATACCACTGCAACTCGCCATTGCCGGTCAAGGTACTGCCGTTGGGCGCCCCCCACCAGAAGTTGGTGTCCCACGTGCCGCCTTGGCTATTATGAAGGCTCAGTACGTTGAAATCGTCGTTGAAGGACAGGGTCATTCCGACCTTGTTGATCGGCAGCTCGAACTGGCTGGGCTGGAATTTGTCGATGGTCCTGTCTTTGAACTCGAGGATCTCGCCGGATCCGAGATTCAAGATCACATTCGGTCCAGCCTGAATCATGTTCGCGTGGATGACGTCGAAGGACATGAACCCATAGCCATCGAGACGGACGGTGTCGGTCGCGGCGAAATTGGCGATCAGGTCGCTTCCGTTGCCGTTCGCGATGATGAAAGTGTCGTAGCCGCCGCCACCGTCGATCAGAACATCATTGCCCTTGCCGCCGTCCAGCGTCTGGTGGCCGGCCTTGGCGGTGATGATGTTGTCCAATCCATTTCCGAATGCATAGTTGTTGGCGTTGGTTACGACCAGATTCTCGACGTTGCCCGGGAGCGTGTAGCTCATCCATGTGCTGATCGTGTCGATCCCCTGGCTGCCGGCCTCCGCCACCTTGTTGCCTGCCGCGTAGAGGTAGTAGATGTCGTCGCCATAGCCACCGTGCATGGTGACATTGACACCAGATGCTCCGTAGAAGGTGTCGTTTCCGGGGGTGCCGTACAAGTCCGATCCAGCCCCTGAGGCCGAGAACCAATGACTTGAAGATCCACTGTAGGGAAGAGGAACGCCTATAGCGTTGACGATCGTCGCCATAACCCAGACCCTCCTCGTAGTGCGTGACCTTGCCTGAAACCGTCGATGCGCGTTCGACCGATCACTGCCGAACCAACTTGTTATTCAAATGATAGTTTCACGGAATAACCATGTAGTACAGAGAAAAAATCTCCACGGATCGATTAACAGGTAGAATGAGGGAATTTGCCAATACAACTTAAGCGTGAAGCCATGCCAATTTTATACAATATTGCTGAATTTCTGCCTAACTGGTTCGGCAGGCCGTCGCGGGTGAACGCATTTGTTTCAATGTCGCCGCTCTGACCTGGGCGGCGGTTCGAATCGGCCAAGCCTTCGGAAGCACCCATAGCTTTGGAAGCGGCACAACGGTGAATGCCACAGGGGTCCGTGGCTGGGGAGCCAGTTCTCATCCATGTTGCCGTTGAGGTCGGCCGCGCCGAGCCACCGCTGTGAGCCGGAAACAGCCTTTCGCCTGTTCGACCTTTTTATTCATATGCCTCTCCCAGGTCATATTTAAAAAACGAATATGCCTCGAGCGTGCCGGCAGACCAATTAGACCGCACAGGCGAGGTGTCGGCGATCGGCGCATTGCCGCCTTTCATGTCACGATGACCGGCGCCGCTCACGCCTTGCCCGTCGCGATCGACTTCAGGAACGCCGCCAGTCCCCTTCGACACCGCCGCCTCGAAGCCCGCTTCGCACATGGTTTCGATCGCGGCCGCCGTCGTGCCGCGACTCGTGACCCTTGGCTACCATTCCTTCAGCGTCACCTGATCCACCTGCTGGTGTTGCAGCCTATCGCGGCATTCGTCATCAGCCATATGGCCACGACTGGCGGCGCCGCTCGCTTCGCGATCGTCGTTGCAATCGTCCTGCCGACTGTGACCCGTTGTCCTGGGGTCACCTATGATCTGAACGAGGTTCCCGGCCAGAAGGCGGGCTGCTTTGTCGGCCAGCGCTTTGGCCGCAAGACCTGGCCAGCGCCCGAGAGGACGCCAGCCGAGTAGGGGCGCTGCCAATCTCCCCTTGAGGCGGAGATGTTGCCGAAGGCGACAGAGGCGGTCGTAGCGCCGCGTTCCGGCGGCGATGAGAAAGAATGCGCGACCGCGGCTTCTCGGGCTGCTTTGCCGCGCGTCCTTAACTTCCGAACCGAGGACGACGACAATCAGATACCATCTCTGGTTAGTAGTCGCCGTTGTAGTACCGGTCGTCGCAAGGTGCCGTGTAGATGCGGCCGTAGCGATCCTGATAGGGGCACATCTGCTCGCCGCGGCGCTGCGGGGTGGTGGCTGAGCCGACGACCGCGCCGAGCAGGGCGCCGCTGGCCGCGCCGATGACCGTGCTCTTGGTGTTGCCGCCGATTGCCTGGCCGACGAGGGCGCCGCCGGCGCCGCCGATCAACGCGCCGGTTCCGGCCCGCTGCTGGCCCTCGGTCTGTGCGCAGCCTGCCAGTGCTGCGGTCATCAGCACGGCGGCTATGGTTTTGTGAAAGGTCATGTGAGGTCTCCCTTGAAGGCCTGAAATCCCTATGGCTCGTCCCGTGCGGCCGCATTGCGGCGGAACGGGGGCACGGGGCCTCACGAAACAAAACATGGTTTCTCGGGCGTTGATTGAGGCTCGCCTTCGAGCTTCAAGGATCGTGCCATAGCAACAAGGCGCCATTCGACACAATGTCGATGAAATTGTAACAAAATTCCAGCGCCAGTCCGTTAGGTTGGCAGGTTTAGGCAACGTTCAAACTGCCTTTTAGGCGCTGGATGATGGAACAGGCCCATACGGCCCGTCGAGCTGCAGATGGCGCGTATTCATCATAGATCCAACGCACTGTCGCAATTTCATCGGGTGGTCCAGGTGTATGATGTGTGCTTTTCGCTGGTCTTCCGGAGCGGTTTTGGCAACACCTCACCTCGGGGGCACGCACCGGCAGCCTGGCCCACAGGAAAGCGTTTTCCAGACCTGGACTTTCGATGAGCGAGTGCTCGAGGAAGCAGCAACGCAGATGATAACTCACGCAACGCGTCGTTAAATTGTTGCCTGAAAAAGGTGCGCGGCAGCAGGGTGCCCCTTGGTGTCTTGGTTTATGTAGCGATCCATGCGCTGTAGGCGGCTGGGCTTACTCCAGCGGCCATAGAGCTGGCCGAGTGTCTCAATTGAGGGACCAAGTGTCGGCCTATAACAGGCGGATGGGCCTGGATGACAGGTCGAACGAGTTGGGCCAAGTCTTTCTTTGCCAGGCATTCGGCGGCATGCTCGAAGAGTGTCAGAAGATCGGCCGCTGATCCCACGCCTCTCAGGGTGCCGGGTCGTCTATAGCCGTTCGATTGGCTTGTGACGCGGCGGGGCTGACAGTTTGCCCGACTGGCGCCGATCTGGCCATTTTCCCAACAGCGGGGCCGTTTCGTTTCCGCTTGCCGAGGTGCCTATGATCGGGATCAGCGATCCTTCCGTCTTGTTGGTGGTGCTCCGAGATTTCAGCTGCTCTATCTCGTCATCACGCCGTGCGATACGGCTTTCAAGATTGGCGATGCGTTCTGTCAAAAAGTAGCGGCCCACGGCGAACCCTCCGCTGCCAAAGAGCAAGGCCAAGATTGCAAAGGGTGCGGGATTGGCGATTACCAACGTCGCATTCGCCTGAAGGAAATCGATCAAGTCATGCATGTCCAAGTCTCTCAATTTCTCGGTAACTTGTGGAGTTCTAATCTCGCAGGACCGGCCCCGGTCGCCACTGGTGCAGAAAAGTGCAAGCTGAACAGAGCCGTTTTCCGTAGCGCTTGATGAGTCCGGCCGGCCTCTCACCTCAGGATCCTGTGAGCATTTTCTTGGTACGGGGCCTGCATAACCGTTTGCGGCAGCGCCACCGTCGGCTTGCCGGGTGTCGGGATCTTTTCCACGCCATGTCGGCCGTCGTAGGCAATCAACATCATCCCGGGCCGGCGTCGGACGACAGCGTGCAAGCGGCTGCTGACCATCGCATCCGGAGATCGGCCCCCGGTTTCGATGCGCGTTCCTCCCGGCCCTAACCTCCGGTCTGAAATGTCCTCGGCGGCGTCCACATTTAGCGACTAAACTTTGTGTCGGCCGCGCGAATTACCCCTTCTACAGGGCTATACGGTACAAAGCGAGTTGTCGCTGAAGCGCCTCATTGTTAGCAATGAGGGGCAGCAACGCGACAATGACGTCGCCGCGAGCCATATCAATAGTCCGCCGAGCCCTGTTTCCAATTCAGGCATAGCCTCACCAGTCGGCGTGCCTCGGCGCTTCCGCATAGCCTTTTCTGCTCAGATACTGCCACGAATAAGGAACATATTCCTCTCTGGTCAAGGCTCTACCTGTTCACTTTTTGTTCATGTTTGCAGCGGCGATTGTCCCTTGGACCAACCGAGCCAAATCATAGGAATATAATCGTGACAGGCCGGCAGATCACCAAATCGAGGAACCGCTTACAATCGGCAACGTTGGGGCGAATGGAATACGCTTCAAAGGTCGCATGGCCTTGAACTGGCTCATAAGCAGGCGGTGCACGAGCCGAACGCGCCGCAGATGCGAAAGGTTATTGACGAAGGGATAGCCGGCCTAGCTACACAACTCGTAGGGAGCATGACCAGTGCGGCGCGGCTTGTGGAGAGGGCTGCCGCACTGGTCACTCTTTCACGGGGACAACCGCAATCTAAGGGCACGTCAGCGCCCGCGCAATTTCGCCAAAAGGATTACCCAGCCGTAGGGGAATGACTATTGCGGCAACAAAAACCACCCCGGAACATGCCGGGGCTCTTTGTGATCTGATCGCGATTTGGCGCCAGCTTGGGAGCCTTTACTACCTTTTTCAACGCGCGCTCATTCGGCTGGAATGATGTTTTGGTTCATACGAAATAGATTCGTGGGGTCATAACGGCGCTTCACATCTTGGAGCCGAGTGAGGTTCTTGCCGAAAGCTGCGGCAACCAGGTTGCCGGCATCCTCGCCAAGCCCGGGGAAGTTCAAGTAGACGCGGCCTGTCCCGTGCTTCTGCATCGTCGACCAGAACCGGCGCACCCAGCCGATGTTGCGTTCATCATCACTCCTGTTCGACCAGATGCCATCGATGCTCAGCATCCATGGCATGCCGCGGTTGCCGAAGGCGGTCGCCTCCGGAGCGACACGCGTCATAGCGCCGGCGAAGCGCCAGACGGACACGAACGTCATTTCGGAAGGGCGAGCTGCCACCTCGCTGAGGACGGTGTGCATCACCGCGTCATCGAAGGACCTCAGATAGAGTGACTTCCAGTAGCAGCGATCGCGGCCCTTCGGAAAAAGCGTGTCATAGAGACTCTGGATCGCCACGTAGGGCATCCGGCCGCTGAAATCGGCCAGACATTCGCCATAGCCGCGCAACGGCGCGAGCACGCGCTCACCCTCATCGGCCGGACCGTCAAAGACGGTCGCCAGCGCGATGACCCGCCGGCCCCTCGCCTCGACGCGCAGCGATGGATCGTCGGGCAAGGTCGAAAATTCGGCGAGGCCGCTCACTGCGTCGGGAGCGTCTTCCATGAACTGGCGCCAAAGCGGCAGGACTTCCGCGGCACGCTCCTCCGGATAGGCGGGCGCGCAGAACATCAGCTCCGGCTCGATCGCGTGCAGCGCGAACTCGAACTCAGTGACGACCCCGAAATTGCCGCCGCCACCGCGAAGCGCCCACAACAGATCCGGGTTCTCGGTTTCGCTCGCGCGAACCAGCCGGCCGTCTGCAGTCACGATTTCCACCGCCATCAGATTGTCGACACATAGTCCATGCCTGCCCCTTAGCCATCCGATCCCTCCTGACAGGGTAAGGCCGCCGATGCCGGTCTCGGAGATGAGGCCGCCAGGCGTCGCGAGACCGAACGGCGCGGTGGCCCTGTCGACATCAGCCCATCTCGCGCCGCCCTCAGCCCAGGCGCGCCGCCCGACCGGATCGACGCGCACTTCGCGCATCGCCGAAAGATCGAGCATCACGCCGGCGTCGCAGACCGCATAGCCGGCGACGTTGTGACCGCCGCAACGGATCGAGACCGGCAGGCTGCGCTCCGCCCCGATGGCGACGCCTGCGACCACGTCGGCCACATCGCGGCACAACACGATGCAGTCGGGCTTGCGGTCGATCATCCCGTTCCAGACCACGCGGGCATCGTCGTACCCCTCGTCGCTGGGCATGAGCAGGTTCAGAGGCCGCGATGGTTCGGTCGCGGCGCGGGCCGCATGGTCGATGAGGGTCATGCTGTTCTCCTGTCCGGCCAGGAAGCTACCCCCGCGCATTGCAACAGGCTAAAGTCATTTCAGCGCAAAAATGGTGTTTTCTGCCATGGCCGAAGACATTCGTCCGATTACGGTCGCCTTGCTTGCGGTGCCGGAGGTCACGGCTTCGACCCTATTCGGTATGGTCGATTTGCTGTCGTCGGCGGGACGCGACTGGGGTTTTCTGACGCGGGGCGAGGCCGGCGCGCAGCGCATGCAGACCCGCGTGGTGGCGCGGCAGAGCGAGGGGTTCCGCGCGTCCAACAACGTTTGGATTCGGCCGGACTGCATGCTCGACGAATGTCCGGATCCCGACATCGTCTGCATCCCCGACTTCTTCGTGACGCCGGGCAGCGGTATCGGTGGCCTGTTCGGCCCGGAGGTCGAATGGCTCAAGCGCTGCCACCAGCGCGGCGCCCTGATGGCAAGCGCCTGTTCGGGCGCTCTCCTGCTTGCAGAGGCCGGCCTGCTCGACGGGCTGGAGGCGACGATCCATTGGGGCTACATCCGTTCGCTCTCTGACTACTATCCGAAGGTCCGCGTCAACGCAGCGCGGGTGCTCATTACGGAGGGAGCGGGCCACCGCATCATCCTCGCGGGAGGTGGCACGAGCTGGCAGGACCTCGCGCTGGTTCTCATTGCAAGGTTCGTCGGGCTCAAGCAGGCGATGGAGGTGGCACGCATCTATCTCGTCACCTGGCATGACTTCGGCCAGTTACCGTTCGCCGCGCTCACATCGTCCCCCGCAGCGGAGGACGCGCTCGTGAGAAAGAGCCAGCAGTGGATCGCCGACAACTATTCGGTTCGTTCCCCGGTGGCTAAGATGGCCGAGGTCAGCGGCCTCCCGGAGCGCAGCTTCATCCGGCGCTTCCGAAAGGCGACCGGATATACGCCGATCAAATACGTTCATACCTTGCGGCTGGAAGAAGCAAAGCAGCATTTGGAGACCGGCGCCCTTCCTTTAGAAGCGGTGAGCAGCGAGATCGGCTACGAGGACGCCAGCTTTTTCAGCCGGCTATTCCGCCGCAGCGTCGGCATGACGCCCGCAGCATACCGCCGTCGATTTGGCGGTCTGAGAAAGGCGATAGCGAAATCGTCGTTGTAGAGACCTTTCACACAATCGGATGGCCGCACACATCGATTCTCCGAGGTTCCGGAATGGGATCCAACTGTGGCGTCTGGCCATGGAAATCCAATGTCCGCTGATGGCGCAACTCGCCCGGTGGCGTTGACATCAGCTATGTCCGCTTCCGGGGAACAACAGGGGCCGGCAGAATGGCCGAGAGTGGGCGCATTGAGGTCGGCAGCGGCCGATCCCGCCACACTGGCTGCGGATCGGCGGAATGGGCTTCGGCTGGGATCACCCATTCGCACAGCCCTGCCGCGACTTCATTTCAGATGCGCAGCGATGAATGCCTCTGCTTGTTCCGCGGCTTGCTTTGTTGCCGCTTCGTCGTAAGCAAGATGGTGCCCTGCGAGGTCGAAGGGCTGTTCAAACGGCATGGTGAAGGAGTGAGTAACGCCCGGATAAACGACTACCTCAAAATTGGTCTTGCCCTCGAGGGCTTGGCAGGCGGCCACAGGGCCTGTCCAGTCGTCTTTATCCCCGATCAGGATCAGAGTCGGAGCGGACGCTTTGGCGTTCTCGTAGCATAACGGATAGTACGCCACAACGCCGGCAATACTAGTATCGTGTGCCCCCGGTGCATTGGGATCGGTGGCATATAGGGCGGCCGTCGCGCCGGCCGAAAATCCCATCAGAAAGACCTTCTTGGGGTCGATGTCGGGCATTGCCTTGACGACCTTCACCGCCGCTACGGCGTCTACGCCGCCTTGCGTGATCAACTGAAGAACAGCTTGGTTTCTATTCTGGACATCCGCTAGCACAGTAACGAACTTGGCACAGTTATCGTTTTCCCCGCGCGGCGTATGCGTATCGACTATGAAGATCGCAACGCCCTTCGACAGCAGTCTTTCGGTCACGAACTTCTCCTGCTGAAACTCAGGGGGAAAGTTCGGCCCGCCACAGGGGGGCATGTAGACTACTACCGGGAACGGTCCCGTGCCCTGGGGCTTGAAAAGCGCGCCCGCAATTTCCTTGACCGCCGGATCATTGACCGGGATCGGAATGACATTGGTGTAGCCACCACCCATCGGCGGTGCCGCCGCCGACCATGACGGCCGAACAAGCATCACACCGGCCGCACCAAAAACCACAGCGGCCGTAATCAAGGCAGCATGCTTCGTCGCGCTAGCTAAAGTCATCGAGCACTCCCATTGCTTGCCGTTTGTTCCTATTTTGCCAAGCTTGGGGTGAGAGAGGATAGCACAACTTGCGACGGAGCGCCTCTGACCGACCCCTAGATCGTGCGACCCGCAGAGAACTCAAGGGTGCCGTTTTTTGACCGGGGGTGTCCCTCCTGCTGGTCGTTGGTGCACGCGGCACAGCTGAAGGTCAAGCGGCGCTACCCCAGAGGCAGCCTCCCTTGCCACTTCTATAGGCCTCTTCTCGCAGCTAACCTGGTTTGATCACGCCGATGGAGACAGGGCGGGGCGCTGCCGGTCCGGCCGGTCCGGGCCCGCGGTAATTCTTGCTCTTACCTGTCTCTCGACCGACTCTGCCTCGCGTTTAGAATAAGAAATGATCGGACCCAGCGGACCGGTCGTATCCTCGGGCGCTGGGCTCAAGTTTCTGGTCGGGCGGGCATTGGCCAACGGACGAGCTGCAAACGCCGAGAAACGCGACGCGGCTCCCCCAGCGCTCCCCGAGCGAACCAGGAGCGACGCCGGCCCGAGGCTCGGCACGGGATGGGAGGCCCGGACCCTAACCTTGGCTGCGCAGGAGTATGCTGTTCGTATCCGTCCCAAAGATACGCCTCAAAGGCCCCGCCGCGCGGTCCGGTCGCTAGACAATTCTTCCTGCCTTCTAATCTCGCAGCGGTGTTTGAGGCTTCTCCCCTAACGCCCTCTCGCGGCCGACGGCCGCATCCACGCCGTGGACTTGAAAAACGGACTTCGCAATATCCAGACCGATTGTCGGTAACGTTGCTCACTATAGCGCCCCTCCAGCTCTAATCCCGCGATCATGCCGTAGGAGGGAGGAGAGCCGTCCACCGCATCAGAAGCGGACTTGCGGCTTGGAATGTGAGAAGCGGACGTTCACGCGCCCCCATGCATCGACGCGATCTGACCCGAAGCCGGTCATTCCCCGCTCAACATGGACGTCGCGGAACCGCGGGAAGCCTTCATTCAGTTAGTTCAGCTAGCGATGGCTTCGGCAGCATCACTTCGGCCAGTGCCGTGGACCGGCACGCTTTTGAGTACGAGCGGTGCTGAGCGCTTGAGCACCCATTCGTTCGCATCAGTGCTAATCTGTTGCAGCAATAAACCCGGTCCAGATGGGGATGAACTCGTTTCCAATCGACCGATTGTGCCCTGACCGCTAACGACGAAATTTTGCCGGTCCGCATCTCTCCCACCGGAGCGCGCGTGATGGTACTCAATCACGGAACCGCAGAGCGAGACTAAGCGCTGTTTGATGCACGAGGTGGCAGGATCACTCGGCGCGCAGGGCTTCGATAGGCTGAAGCCGTGCAGCCTTGCGGGCGGGATAATAACCGAAGAAGACGCCCACGCAGGCGGCGAAGCTGACGGCAAGCAGCACCGCGCTGAGATCGATGACTACCGGCCATTGAGCGAATGTGCCAATGGCAGCCGCCGCGATGATCCCGATGGATACACCGAGGATGCCACCCATCAAAGCAAGGGTGATGGCCTCGACGAGAAACTGAGCAAGGATATCTCTTTGGCGCGCGCCCACCGCGAGCCGCAGCCCGATCTCGCGGGTGCGCTCCGTAACCGTCACAAGCATGATGTTCATGATACCGATGCCGCCGACCACCAGAGATACCGACGCGACCGTGAAAAGAAGCAGTGATACGGCGTTCGTTGCCGTTTTCTCAACCTCCGCCGCCTCGGCCAGATTGCTCACCATGATGGTTTCTTCCTGGCCCGGCTGCAGCCGGTGCCGCTGACGCAGCAGGTCATGAATGGCCGCCATAGTGTCCTCGGCCGACACGCCCTCTGCGAACTTGACCGTGATATTGTGGACTTGCCAAGGATTGGCACGGCTGGTGCCAACGAATTGACGCCGAGCTGCCGTTATTGGAACCAGCGCAACATCATCCTGGTCGTCGCCCCACACGCTCTGGCCCTTGCGCTCGAGCACACCGATGACGGTGAACGGCACATCGCGTATGCGCAACAGGGCCCCAACGGGGTCGGCATGGCCGAACAGCTTCTCCCGCATTGTGGTCCCAAGAAGCACCACGTTGGCGGCGCGCCTGTCATCTTCCCAAATCATTTCACGCCCGGCCATGACGGCCCATTCCCGCGCGATGAAATAGCTTGGAGTGACACCGCGAAGAACACCCTGCCAGTTCGAGTTCCCGACCGTAAACTGAGCCCGGCTGTAAAGGAGCGGCACCGCAACAATGACGCCCGGGATCTCCGATTCGATCGCCACCGCATCGCCTTCGCTCAGGCGCGGAGCGGCACCACTGCCAAGCTGAACGCTGCCCATGCGTGCGCTGCCTGGAGTGACGCTGATAAGGTTGGTGCCGAGACTGCGAATCTGAGCCGCGATGCGTTCGCGAGCGCCATTGCCGATGGACATCATTACCACCACAGCGGCGACACCGATGATGATGCCCAGCATGGTAAGGGCGCTGCGCAGGCGGTGGGCGCGCATCGATCGCAAAGCCGCTCTCGCGCTACTGGGCATTGTTGTAGACCAGCGACAGACGGCCTTGGGAGCCCGAATGCCATGCGTGCTGCGGAGCGGGATGGTCGGCCACCATGCGCCCGTCGCGGAAGGTCACGATGCGACCGGCATTGGCAGCAACCTCCGGCTCGTGTGTCACCAGCACAATGGTGAGCCCTTCACCATTGAGACGGCGGAAAATCGCCATGATCTCTTGCCCGGTCTGACTGTCGAGCGCTCCGGTTGGCTCGTCGGCAAGCAGGACCAAAGGCTCGGTGACCAGAGCGCGGGCAATGGCAACGCGCTGCTGCTGTCCGCCTGACAACTCCGCTGGTGTATGGCTCGCTCGGTCGGCCAGGCCGAGCTTTTCGAGCAACGAGAGAGCGCGGCGACGGCGCTCGGCGGCGCGCATGCGACGATAGACGAGCGGCAGTTCAACATTTTCCAGCGCACTGGTGCGCGGCAGCAGGTTGAAAGACTGAAATACGAAACCAATGCTGCGGTTGCGGATTGTCGCGAGCGCATCCTGGCGGAGGCGGCCGACATCAATGCCGTCAAGCCGATAACTGCCTTCGGCTGGCCTGTCGAGGCACCCCAAAATGTTCATGAACGTGGACTTGCCGGAACCTGAAGCTCCCATCACGGCGACGAAATCGCCCTGTTCAATGTTCAGGCTAATGCCGTCGAGCGCCCACACCAGTCCGCCGCCGATGCGGTAGCTGTGACGCAGAGCCTCGACCGCGATCAGGACCATCCCCGGTGCCTCACTGCAGCCGGAAGCGAACCAGGACCGAAGAGGCCTCGGCATCCCGTCCTGGTGACGCGGCGAACCCGGTAATGACCGGCTGCCCCTCGGCCAGCTCTCCAGCCAGAATCTCGCTCATTCGGCCGTCGCTGATCCCGATTCGAAGCGCAACCGGTGCCGGCCTGCCGTCCCGTCCCAGTACAAAGACTTGCCCAATCGATCCCGACTCCACGCCGTTCTCAACCGATTTTAATAGGGGAGTCTCATTCAGACGGGCCTCCTCTAGGGTGCCGCCCCGTGGCCGGAAGCGCAGAGCGGCGTTTGGCACTTTCAAGGTATCTTTCTGCTGTGCCACCACCACCTGCAAATTGGCAGTCATACCGGGCAGCAGCAGCTCGTCGGGATTTTCGGCAGCGATCACCACTACGTAGGTGACGACGTTCTGCACGATCTGCGGTGCTTTGCGGATCTGCTTTACGGTGCCGGCGAAGACGCGCTCGGGATAGGCATCGACTGTAAAGGTGACCGGCTGCCCTATCGAGAAGCGGCTGATATCAGCCTCCACCACTGAGGCTTCGACCTGCATTTGCGCGAGGTTCTGTGCGATCGTGAACAGGACCGGGCTTTGGAGGCTGGCCGCCAAAGTCTGGCCACCGCTGACGGCTCGGTTGACTACCGTGCCGGTGACTGGCGAACGGATATAGGTACGCTCAAGATCGATCTGCACCTGACGCAGGATTGCCTGCTTCTGCTTCACCTGCGCCAAAGTGTTCGCAAGCTGCCCCTCTGCCATGTGGAGCGCCGCCTGAGCCGCGCGGACCGACGCTTCCCGCGACAGCTCATCCGCACGGGCCGCAGTTGCCTGCGCCTCGGCCGATCTGTAGGCGTTCTCAGCATGCTCCAATTCGCCGGATGCGATGACCTTGCGTTGAGCGAGGGGGCGCTTGCGTTCCATATCCTGTGCCGCACCGTCAAGCCCAACTTGGGCGCGCAGGCTTTCAGCCTTCGCGGAGGTGCGCCTTGCCTCGGCAGTTTCCACCTCAGCCAGTGCCTGCTCAACCTGCGCTCGCTGCACCAGCACAAGCGACTCGGCCATCTCAAGCTCGGCCTGGGCCTGCGCCACCTTTGCCTCGTATATTTCTGGCTCCACCCGAGCGATGACCTGGCCCTCCCTCACGCTGGAGTTGAAATCGACATAAAGCTCTTTGACCAGGCCGGATACTTGCGAGCCCACCTCGACCAGGACCAGCGCGTTCAGCGTGCCAGCTGCCTGCACGGTTGTGACAATGTCGCCCCGCTCCACGGCTGCTGTGCGGTAGGAGTGTGCGTTCACATCGCCGGAGGAGGAAGACAAAAAAGCTGCCAGCCGATCAAGCCCTGATGGCAACTGGCCGAGCACCGAGGACGGCGACGGCGACGCTTGGCTCGATGGTATCGCGGCCGCGCCCAAGAACGCCGTTGCTAGCAACACAATGCGCATCATTGTCAGAACCAATTGGAGACGCAGAGTTGATCGGCCAACAGGCGAAAGCGTGGGTCGATGCTCCCGCCTCATCCCATGTGTGATCATTGAGGTGCCGCCCTGGGGCGGCACCTCAAAGGGGCCCGTTACTACTTGCAATGCCCCGGGTTGCCCGTGCACGTGGTGACGGGATCGTTGCCGAGATTGCCTTGGCCGGTGGTCGTATCCTGCGTTGCGGTTCCGTTGGCGTTGCCATTCACATCCTTAGTGGTTTCAGGGTAAACGCAGATAGAGTTCGGGCCGTCTTTAGTGTACGTTCCGCCGGCGGCTTCGCAGTCCGCTGACGACCCAGAGGCGAAAGCGGCACCCGTCCCGAGCACAAGTGCACTGCCCATGAATGCGGCCGCAGCCGCCAAGATCAACCAATGTCTGGACATTTGATCCTCCCTTCGTTTTGCCAGAGCCAAAGTTACACAACGCGCTGCACAGACCACCTCTGGCACCAGCCCGCAGCGCAAGTTAAGGATTGCCCGCCGATCTTTGATCAGCCGGTCAGTGGAAGCTGGATCTTTTAGATTAACGAATGCGAGGCAGCCGGCAGCGGTACTCTGCCACGGCGCTGCCGAAGACTCTTGTGCATGTGTCTGTTTCTCGGCAGCGCTGCAACCGACAGCAATGCGACCCGACGTAACCGTCGACGTTGCTAAATTCCGCATTGCCAACCGAACTGGCAAGTCGGTCGTTAGAACCAAGCCTCTCACTAAAGATAAGCGTTAACGATTTATCGCGCCATTGCAACCGATATTTCCACTTTAGACCGAACTGTATTTTGATATTATCATATAGATGTTGAGTCTACTCCTTATGCGTAGACTTGTAGGCTAAAGACTAGTTACGCCCCCTTTTCCCTGCGCAGGACGCAAGCCGTCATCTCCGTTGGCACGCGAGTGCCATGTACCTGGGCCGTCAAAGTCGATGCGCGTAGCCCCTAACTTGGCTTGCTATATCGTCCGGGAGCGCAAGCGATTGAAGTGAGATGAGCTTGTCCATCTCACCGACATCCACAAGGAGCGTCGCCGGTCCCTCGCCGCAGGTAAGGTTGAGCGAAGGGCTCTCCGCGCTATCGAGCCCGGCGATCTGCTCGGATACAGGGCCGGGCCTTAGCAGCGAACCTCCTCAGCAGACAATGTCCTCGATGCGGATCGGAAAGCGGCGCGCCCTTACACCCGTCGCGTGCCAGATGGCGTTGGCGATGGCGCCGACCGTGCCGGTGATGCCGATCTCGCCGACGCCCTTGATGCCGAGCGGGTTCACATATGGGTCGTCCTCGTCGATCAGCAGCGCTTGCATATCGGGAATGTCGGCATGGACCGGGATGTGATAGCTGGCAAGGTCGGCGTTCATCGGCCGACCGCTGCGGCGGTCGTGGACCGCCTCTTCATGCAGTGCGAAGGAAAGGCCCCAGATCATGCCGCCATAGAGCTGGCTTTTCGCCAGCTTCGGGTTGATGATGCGCCCGGCGGCAAAGGCACCGACAAGCCGCGTCACCTTCACCTGGCCGAGATCGGCGTCGACCTTGACCTCGGCGAACACCGCGCCGTGCGAGAACATCGCCCGCGCCTCTGCGTCCGCTGAATCACGCCCGCCGGCGCCCATGCCTTCCAGGGTTTTCAGGCCGGCCCGCGCCAGAATGTCGGCATAGCTTTCGCTGCGGGTTTCGTCGGCGCGATGATGGAGCCGCCCGCCGCGCGCCTCGACGCCGGCATTGCCGGCACCGAACAAAGGCGAATCAGGGGCGTTGACGGCAAGTTCCGCCAGCTTGGCGATGGCGTCGGTGCCGGCGTTGTGGAGCGCGGTGCCCGCCGTGGCGGTATGACCCGAGCCGCCGGCGACGCCGCCGTCGGGAAGCTCCGAATTGCCTGAGCGGAATTCGATTTGATCGATACTCAGGCCGCGCCCGTCGGCGGCGATCTGGGCCAGCGCCGTCCACGCGCCCTGGCCCATGTCGGCCCCGGCGGTCTCGACCAGCGCTGTGCCGTCGGCGCGCAGCGTGGCGCGCGCTTCTGCCTGAAACATCGGTGCGTGGAACAGCGCCGTGCCCATGCCCCAGCCGACAAGGTTTCCGCCCTTGTCGCGCATCCGCCTGGGCTCAATCGGACGCCCGGCCCAGCCGAATTTCTCCGCGCCCCGCGCATAGCATTCGCGCAGCGACTTGGCCGAGAACGGCTTGCCGGAGGCCGGATCGGTCTCGGCATAGTTGCGCAGACGGAATTCCAGCGGGTCGAGCCCGCAGGCAAGTGCTGCCTCGTCGATGGCGCATTCCAGCGCCGCCGAGCCGGTGGCCTCGCCCGGCGCCCGCATCGGCCCCGGCGTGCCGATATCGACGCGCACCGCCGAATGCCGGGTCGAGATTGCCGGGCTGGCATAAAGGTTCAGCGAGGCGTTGGACGCCGGTTCGATAAAATCGTCGAAGCTGCTGGTCATTGCCACCGTGCGGTGTTCCAGCGCGGCCAGACGCCCTTGCGCATCCATGCCAAGGCGGAGCTGTTGACGCGTCGCGCCGCGATGCCCGACCGGCCCGAACATCTGGTCGCGTGGCAGCGCCAGCTTGACCGGGCGCCCGAGCATGCGCGCGGCCAGGATGGCCAGAATGTAGTGGCCGTTCATGATCGCCTTGGAGCCGAAGCCGCCGCCGAGGAAGGGGCTGCGCAGCAACACGTTCTCGACCGGGATGCCGAAATAGCCGGCAAAAGCCGCGCGCGACATGACGATGGCCTGATTCGGCGTGTCAATGGTCAGCCGGTCGCCATTCCATTCGGCGACGATGGCGTGCGGTTCCATGGCGTTGTGATATTGCGGCGGCGTCTCAAAATCAGTGTCGATCCTGTGGGCCGCCGCGGCATGACCGGCGGCGATATCGCCCTTGTCGAAGTTCGGCGGGCTGCCAATTCCCACCGCCGGCGGATCGTAGGGCTCACCGTCGTCGAAGCCGACATGCGCGGTCTCAGCCTCATAGGTCGGCGCGAGCAGCCGCGCGCCTTCGGCCGCGGCCTCCAGCGTCCCGGCGACGACCAGCGCGATCGGCTGCTTGGCATAGCGCACGCGGTCGTTCTGCAAGGCGTCGAAGCGGAAGTCGAACAGCGAGTGTTTGTCTTCCGGGTCAAGCGCCAGCGGCGGGCAATTGGCCGGCGTGATCACCTCGACGACGCCGGGATGGGCTTTCGCCGCCGCCACGTCGAGCGAGGCGACGCGGCCGCGCGCGATGGTGCTGACCGCGACCACGGCATGCAGCAGGTTTTCAGGATGGTTGTCGGCGGCGAAGGTCGCGGCGCCAGTGACCTTGAGCACGCCGTCGCGGCGGCTTAGCGGCTGGCCGCTCGAAGACCCCATGCGGACATGGGGGGCGGAAAAGGGAATGGTCTCAGGCATGGAAGGCGACTCCGGTGTCGGAAGCAAAGACGGATCCGGGCAGCGCCGGCATGCGGACCGGCGTTCCGGCCGCCGCAAGCAGCAGTGCGCGTTTGACCACCCCCTTCGCCAGTTCGATCTTGTAGGCGTTGTCGCCTGAAGGTCTTGCGTCGGCCAGCGCGGCCGCAGCCGCCTTTGCAAAGGCGTCACCGTCCGGCGCGGCCCCCACCAGCAGCGCCTCCGCCGCGCGGGCGCGCCACGGTTTCGCAGCAACGCCGCCGAGCGCCAGGCGGGCCTCGCTGATCCTGCCATTCTCGATCCGCAAGGCTGCGGCGGCCGAGACCAGCGCGAAGGCAAACGAAGTGCGCTCGCGCAGTTTCAGATAGCGTGAGTAGGCACGGAAACCGGCTGCCCTGGCTGGCAGGCGCAGCGCGGTGACCAGTTCGCCCGCCGCAAGGTTGGTTTCGCGCTCGGGCGTCGCGCCCGGAAGCAAATGGAAATCCTCCAAAAGCGCCTCGCGGCGGCCGTCCCGTCCCTCGATCTCGACCACGGCGTCGAGGGCGACCAGCGGCACGCAGAAATCCGACGGGTGGGTGGCGATGCAGGCGTCGGACCAGCCGAGCACGGCATGGCTGCGGTTTTCGCCGCCCAGCGCGTCGCAGCCGGCGCCGGGGTCGCGTCGATTGCAGGCGCTGGCCGCGTCATGGAAATAGGCGCAGCGCGTGCGCTGCATCACATTGCCGCCGACGGTGGCGGCATTGCGCAATTGCGGCGAGGCGCCTGAGAGAAGCGCCTCGGCAGCGGCCGGATAGGTGGCGGCGAAGGCCGGATCGCGGGCGAGATCGGCATTACGCACCATGGCACCGATGCGCAGCGATCCGTCGGCAAGCCGCTCGATGCGGTCGAGGCCGGGCAGCCTTGTGACATCGACGAGCTTTCCGGGACGCAACGCGCCGCCCTTCATCAGGTCAAGCAGATTCGTGCCGGCGGCGAGATAGGCGGCACCGGGTTCGGCGGCGGCGGCGACGGCTTCGGCCACTGAAGCCGGGCGAACGTAATCAAACAGGTTCATGCGACACTCCGTTCTTCGGTGGACAGGCGCTGCTGTGCGTCGAGCACGGCCTCGATGATGCCGGTATGGGCGCCGCAGCGGCACAGATTGCCGCTCATGCTCTCGCGGATGCGCTGCGGGTCGTTGCCGGCGTCGCCCTCGCCGATGAGGCCCACAGCGCTCATGATTTGGCCCGGCGTGCAGAAGCCGCACTGGAAGCCGTCATGTTCGATGAAAGCGGCTTGCACCGGGTCGAGCCGGTCGCCTTCGGCGAGACCTTCGATAGTCTGCACATCGGCGCCGTCGAGGCTGACCGCCAGCGCAAGACAGGCGTTGATCCGACGCCCGTCGACCAGCACCGTGCAGGCGCCGCATTGGCCGCGGTCGCAGCCTTTCTTCGTTCCGGTAAGATGAAGCCGCTCGCGCAGAAGGTCGAGCAGTGTCACTCGCGGGTCTTCCAGCGCAACGTCCTTGCGGGCGCCGTTGACAGTTAACGTGACGGACAAAGTCATGTTCGCTCCGATGGATTATGTCTCAGAAATTTATCGACGTGGCGGGTCGGCTGTGCGACGCAGACAGCAAGCCTTTCGGGAGGCAGGGCGCGAGGCTACAATCAACAATCCACACCGGCTGCCCGAGATGTGTTATACGGAGGGTGCCTCCGTTTTGCAAGCAAAAAATTGGGAATGAAAGGTAGATGGGCGAGAAAACCGAAAAGGCAAGCCGGAAACCGCGCGCCGATTCTGTCCGCAACCGGGACCGCCTGCTCGTCGCGGCGCATGACGTGTTCAGCGCCGGCGGCCCGGACGCCAGCCTGGAGGCTGTGGCCCGAACCGCCGGCGTCGGCATCGGTACGCTCTATCGCCATTTTCCGACGCGCGAGGCGCTGTTTCAGGCGGTCTACCGGCGCGAGGTCGACCAACTCGTCGATCTGGCCGTGACGCTCGCCGCCGAGGCGCCGCCGCTGGAGGCGCTGCGCCGCTGGCTGCATGCCAATGTCGGCATGGTCGCCACCAAGAAGGGCATGCTCGCCGCTCTTGCCCCGGCCGCCGGCAGTTCGACCGAGCTCTACGCCCATTCCGCCGCGCAGTCGGCCCGCTCCGTCGGCAATCTGATGGCGGCGGCCGTCGCCGCCGGCGAAATCCGCGACGACATCGCGCCGGAGGACGTCATGCGCGCCCTGATCGGCATGTGCTACACGCGCGACCAGCCCGGCTGGCAGGCCACCGTCATCCGCCTCGTCGATGTCTTCGTCGACGGCCTGCGCGTGCGCCGCGATGAAGCCGGGTGAGGGGCAGGGACGGCAATCGCATACGAGGTGGAGCGCTGCGTAGACGACCTCCCTCCTTCTTGTGGGAGGAGCGCCAGCGAAGTGGCCGGATGAGGGCGGCAGAAGCCCTCATCGAAGCCAATGCCTGAACGACCGGCCTTGGGGCCGCAACCTGATCGTCCGCGATTGGGAGCCACATGGGGTAAAGCAGCTGTTCCGCTATTGATCCTTGAGTATCTCAGCTCACGGTTTTCCGCGGCTAATGCAGGCCTCCTTAACAGCGTTGTTGTCGCAGCCCGCTCCGCGCCAGCTTTGTCGGTACGGATCTTCCGGAGTATTACAGTCGTCATTGCGGCCTTGCTGTCGGTTGTGTGCTTCAATTTTATGACAACTTGCATGTCCTTTCCGACGCGAGTGGACCTTCGATGCCAGAGCAAAAAGATGCCGCCGTGCCTTGCGGCACGGCAGCGTCTTTTTGCTTTTCGCGATGTTGTCCCGATCAGGCCTCCAGGATAGCCACGATCTCGTAGGTATCCGGATCGACGATGACGATGCGTCCGTCGGCCAGCACGAAATACTCGTAGCGTTCATAAGCCGGGACGATCTCGACGATACGCGGTGGCAGCCGATGCAGGCGGATCTTATGCCGGGGCACCTGGACGCCGACCGAGATGTCGAAGCCGACATCGCGAACCGGCTGGACGTGGGTCTCGTGGATGATCTGCGTGATCTGCGTCTTCTGCTCGACCGTCACGTTGTTGATCGAGGCCGTCTTGTTCTGGTCGGTCTGGACGTTGGCGTTGCCCTGGGCGTTCTGCTCGGTGGTCGTACCGGTCTTACCCTGGGCATTCTGCTGGGTCGGCATCTTGGTCGTACCCTGGGCGTTCTGCTCAGTGGTGGCGCCGGTCTTGCTCTGGGCGTTCTGCTCAGTGGTTGTACCGGTCTTGCCCTGGGCGTTCTGCTGGGTTTGCATCTTGGTCGTACCCTGGGCGTTCTGCTCAGTGGTGGTGCCGGTCTTGCCCTGAGCATTCTGCTCAGGGGTCTTCATCTTGGTCTTGCCTTGGGCCTGCTCATTCGTTTTCGAACCCTTCGGGCAGTTGGCCATGCCGGTCTGGCACTTGGCCGTACCCTGAGCCTGCTCCTCGGTGTTGGTGCCGGCTTTGCCTTGGGCCTGCTCATCGGTCTTCACCTTGGCCGTACCCTGAGCCTGCTCCTCGGTTTTAGTGCCGGCCTTGCCCTGGGCCTGCTCATCGGTCTTCACCTTGGCCTTACCCTGGGCCTGCTCCTCGGTGTTGGCGCCGGCCTTGCCCTGGGCATTCTGCTCGGTCTGCGACTTCATCTTGCTTTGGGGCTGCTCGCCCGCCTTGCCGCCCTTCTGGCAGTCGGCCTGGCCGGCGGCGCAATTGTCGCCTCCGCTCGGCTGCGCGGATTCGGTCTGCGCCATCGCGGCGCCGCACCCGACGCCGAGCGCGATCATGCTCGTGATCAGAAGATGTTTCATCTGATTTCTCCTTCGGAACTCGGTCCCTTCCTCCCATAAACCGCAGGCGAAAGGCATAGTTCCGAAATTTGCCCGCAAAACCGGGTGATGTGAAAAACGCAGACAGCAATCTTGTCAGGAACAAGGCTCGGCCGTGCTCGATGAAGCCTGGCCACGAACGCCGGCTTCGGCGAGTACTACACGCTCGGCGGCGTTGGCGAGCGCCCGAGTGGCAAGAGGTGACGGCAAAGCGCCTGCCCTATCCGGGCGGCGATCTGCCGCGCGAAGTCATTGGATCACATGCGGCGTGGACGTGCAGAAGCGCTCGGTCTTCTATGTCGTCCGTGGCTTAGGCGTGCGGGACTCGTCCAATCCTATACGCCGCATTCGTGATCGCGCTGCTACGCTACTGCCAGGAAAATAACCGGCCGCCTCGCATTGGCCCCGCGATCTTGCCGCCCCTCCACCGGTCAGTCGATTGAAATTGCGGGCGCAAATTTGGTCGAAAATCGTCATCGAAGCGATTGCGCAAACGTTTCGACAGCGCTATCTTAGTCCCAAATCCGCCAGAAACCAATAAGAGCGGACCGGAAACGCGTCATCAGGGAGGAGCGCTTGCCAGCACTCCAATTGAGCCGCCATGCCGACAATGGCTGAGGTCGCGCGCCGCGCCGGCGTGTCGGTTTCGACCGTCTCGCATGTCATCAACCGGACCCGCTTTGTCTCGCCGGAGAAGGCGCGGCTGATCAATGACGCGATTGCCGCGATGGGCTATCAGCCCAACGAGCTGGCCCGATCGCTGAAGATGGCCTCGACCAACAGCGTCGGCCTGGCGATCTCGGCGATTTCCAACCCCTATTTCACCGACATCATCTGCGCGGTGGAAGCCGAATGCGCGCGTCTTGGCCTCATGGTGTTCCTCTCCGACACGCAGGAGGATCCCGATCGCGAGCTGTCGGTGGTGCGCGCCTTCCATCAGCGGCGGGTCGACGGTGTTATCCTGGCACCGTCGGGCGCGCCGCAGCGCGCCATCGACTATTTGGCCGAGAAGAAGCTGCCCTGCGTGCTTATCGACCGCTTCGCCGATCAGCGCTTTGACCAGATCGGTGTGGACAACGAAACGGCGATGCGGGCGCTCATCGACCACGTCGCCTCCTTCGGTCACAAGCGCATCGGCTATCTCGCCGGCCAGCCGGGCTTGGCGACGACGCGTGAGCGCATCGAGGCTTTTCGCGCCTCGCTTGCCGCCAATGGACTTGAATGCCTGCCGCAGTATGTCTCGTGCGAGAACGTCGACACGGTGAGCGCCACGGCGTCAACCCACGCCATTCTGTCCCTGCCGTCGTCGCCCACGGCATTGATCACCGGCAACAATATGACGACCATCGGAGCAGTACGGGCAATCCGCGAAAGGGGTCTCTCGATACCAGGGGATATCTCGCTTGCCGGTTTCGACGATTTCGAATGGGCCGATTGCTTCGAGCCGCGACTGACACTCGTCGCGCAGCCCTGCACGGAGATCGGCCGGCAGGCCGCGGCCTTGCTCTGCGCCCGCATTGCGTCGAGCGGCCTGGAGCCGCAGGCGGTCCGGCTGCAGGCGACGCTGCAGGCCCGCCAATCCTGTGCGAGGCCGGCATGAGCGCGCCGCTGCTTTCCGTCACCGGTGCGGTCAAGCGCTTCGGCGGTGTCCAGGCGCTGCGCGGCGTCGACTTCGACCTCAAGGCCGGGGAAATCCACGCACTGCTCGGCGAGAACGGCGCCGGCAAGTCGACGCTCATGAATCTCTTATCGGGCGTCTACATCCCGGACGAGGGCAGCATCCTCATCGACGGCAAGCAGGTAGCCTTCGACAATCCGCGCGAGGCGCAGGCGGCCGGCATCGCCACCATCTTTCAGGAACTCGACCTGGTGCCGACGCTCGACGTCGCGGCCAATCTGTTCCTTGGCCGCGAACTGATACGGCCGGGCGGTTTCCTCGACGTGCCGGCGATGCGGGGCGAGGCCCGCAAACGCTTGGAAGCCATCGAGCTTGCCATAGATCCGGCCAGCATGGTCGCCGATCTGTCGATCGGTCAGCGCCAGGTCGTGGCAATCGTCAAGGCGCTGTCCTACGCCTCGCGCGTTTTGATCATGGATGAACCTACGGCGGCACTGACGGTCGGCGAGGTCGAAAGACTGTTCGACATCATGCGCAAGCTCGCCGGCAGCGGTGTCGGCATCGTCTATATATCGCATCGCCTGGAAGAGGTGCCGCTGATCGCCGACCGGGTGACAGTGATGCGCGACGGCCGTGTTGCGGGCGTCACCGAGCCGCGCGCGCCGCAGGCGCAGTTGGTTCGGCTGCTGGTCGGGCGGCCGCTGGACGAGCTTTATCCCGAACGCACCAGGATCGCCGGCAAGACGCTGCTTAGCCTGCGCGACGCGAGCTTCCGGCTTGCCCATGAAAGTGCCGGATGGCAGCCGCCGACCGGCATCTCGCTCGACGTCAATGCCGGTGAGATCGTCGGGCTGGCCGGGATCATGGGGGCAGGGCGTACGGAACTGCTGAGCGCGCTCTATGGCGCCGGTCTGTCCGGCCGTTGGGAAGGCGAGGTCGCCATTGACGGCCGGCCGGTGAAATTGAATTCGATCAAGGCCGCGCGCGACGCGGGCATCGCCTTCGTCACCGACGATCGCCGAGGCAGCGGCCTGATGCTCACAATGGCGGTAGGCCTCAACCTCGTTATGTCGGTGATCCGCCGCATCTCGCCGGCAGGCCTGATGTCGCCGCGCCGCCAGGCTGATGCGGTCAGGCAGTCATTCGGCCAGTTCGACATCAGGCCGAAGAACTCTGACATCGCCGTCGGCGCACTTTCGGGCGGCAACCAGCAGAAGGTGGTGCTGGCCAAGGAGATCCTCGGCAATCCCCGGCTGCTGCTGCTCGACGAGCCGACACGCGGCGTGGATGTCGGCGCCAAGGGCGAGATCTATGCGCGGCTGCGGCAACTCGCCGCGCAAGGGCTCGGCATCCTGGTCGCCTCCAGCGAGATGCCGGAGCTGATCGGCCTGTGCGATCGCATAGTGGTGCTGCGCCAGGGGCGCAATGTGGCGGAATTCATCGGCGGCGTCGACGAGCACACGGTGCTTGCCGCGGCAAACGGCAGGGAGGCCTGATGGCGCAGGACAAGATTTTGATCGCAGGGGCGCCTGTGGTTCCCGTGCCGGCAGCAAAGCATCGCGACCCGCTGGCCCTCATCGTGCGTTTTCAGAGCTTGATTGGACTGGTCCTGGTGGCGATCGGCGGCATCATCTTCTCGCCGCGCCGGCATGGCGAGATCCTGTTCCTCAACCCCGACAACATCGCCAACATCGTGCGCGCCGTGTCGGAAACCGGCATCATCGCCATCGGCATGACCTTCGTCATCATCACCGCCGGCATCGACCTCTCGGTCGGCGCCGTGCTTGGCCTTTCCAGCGTGGTGACCGCATCGATGATGATTTCGGGTGGCTTTGGCCTCATCCCGACCATCCTTGCCGTGCTGGTCATGGGCATCGTCTTCGGCACGATCCAGGGCACCATCTCCAGCCGCTTCCGGCTCGAGCCGTTCATCGTCACGCTGGCCGGCCTGCAGGCGGCGCGCGGCCTGGCGCTGGTGGTGTCGGGCAATCAGTACATCAACATTTCCTATGGCGACGGGCCTGGCTTGGCGCCCCCGGTGTTCGCGGTGCTTGGCGAACGCCTGTTCAGCAACACCGTTCCGGTGGCCACCATCGTGTTCATCGCCTTCGCCGCGATCGCCACGGTGGTGCTCAACACCACACGTTTCGGCCGCTATGTCTTTGCCGTCGGCGGCAATGAGCGCGCCGCGCGCATTTCCGGCGTGCCGGTGTCGATGGTGAAGATCTCGGTCTATGCCATCACCGGCTTTGCCTCCGCACTTGCCGGCATCGTGCATGCCGGCCAGTTCAATTTCGGCAGCGCCAATGACGGCATGGGCTACGAGCTCACCGCAATCGCCGCAGTGGTCATTGGCGGCACCAGCCTGTTCGGCGGTGCCGGCTCGATGGTCGGCACCGTTGCCGGCACCATCATGCTCGGCGCGCTCGCCAACATCCTTCAGCTCAACAACATTACCCCCGCCATGCAGCTGCTCGCGACCGCCGCGATCATCGTGCTGGCGGCAGTGCTTCAATCCCTCGTTCGCCGCCGCGAGGGTTTGGGCCGTTAGGACGAAGGCGGCGGCAAGTAAGAGTCAGTCAACCAAGGTCTGGCCCCGGCCCGACGAGGAGGAGAGTGAATATGAAAACCACAAGAAGAAGGCGTGCGCTCAAGGCCGCGCTTCTGGCAGGCGCTGGCCTATGCATGGCGGGAGCCGCCCAAGCTGCCGGCCCGATGGTCAAGGCCTGCGCCAAGGACGGTCAGTTCATCATCGGCTTTTCGCAGGCGAACAATGCAGAACCCTATCGCCAGCACGTCAATGACGAGCTGACCGCGGCTGCCAAGCAAGTGCCAGGCTTCACGCTGCAGATCGCCGACGGCGCCGGCAACGTCAACACGCAGACTTCGCAGGTCGACAACTTCATCACGCAGAAGATCGACCTCCTGCTGATCTCGCCCTTTGAGGCGGCACCGCTGACGCCTGCCGTCAAGCGTGCCATGGATGCCGGTATCCCGGTCATCGAACTCGATCGCAAGACCGTTGGCGATCCTGGCAAGGACTACACCGCCTTTATCGGCGGCGACAACTACAAGATAGCCATGGAAGCGGGCAAATATACCGCCAAGACCTTGCTGCCGGACGGCGGCGAGGCAGCCGTGCTCGAGGGACTGCCAAGCTCCACGCCGGCGGTCGAACGGCTGAACGGCTTCAAGGACGGCGTGAAGGCGAATGCCAAGATCCAGGTTGTGGCCGAGCAGGCCGCCGACTGGGTGCCGGACAAAGCCCAGACCGCCTTCGCCGCCATGCTGCAGGCGCATCCCGACATCAAGGTGCTCTACGCCTCGAATGATATGATGGCGGCGGGCGCGCTGCTTGCCGCCAAGGGCGCCGGCAAGGACGTCAAGATCATCGGCACCGATGGCTTGCCGGGACCTGCGGGCGGCATCGAAGCCGTCGCCAAGGGTGATTGGGCGGCGACCTTCACCTATCCGACCGGCGCCAAGGAAGCGATCGAAATGTCGAAGAAGATCCTGCTCGATTGCGCCTCGTCGGTGGAACCCACGGTCACCGTCGACACGACGGCGATCACGGCCGAGAACGCCAAGCAGTTGTCGGGTAAGTAGCCACGGCTGCAACTCACGCGAAGAGGGCGGGCGCGACCCCGCCCTCTTTGCGTTCGCAACTATCAAAGGCAACTCAAAAGAGGGCATCGCGCTAAAAGTATGCCAAACAACGCTAAGGCGATTACATATTTGACAGACCCGGCAAAACGGCAGGCGCGGTATTGCCGGTGAGACAACAGTGAAACCCGCGTCGGCGCTGGGGCTACTCATAGCCGCCCCCGCCAAGCTAGCGCTCGCCCGAAGCCGGGCAATCCAGGCACTTCGGTTTGGTTAAAAACGTACGGTGGAATCCCATTGTGCCTACGTCGGATGCGCTTATGAATCGAAGTCGTCACCAACTGGGTTACAGGGCGTCGGTGCTTGAGAGTTCGCAAAGCTCCCGCCCTCTGATGGGGAGTTGGCATCATGGAGCAGTTATCTAATCAGGTATCGCCTTTCGACTGCGACGTCCTGCGCAGCGCCTTCATAAGACTCGTCATCGAAGAGAAAATCCCTCAAGATCGATGGCGTATGTTTGCTGAGCAGTTGATAAGCGACTTCACGGATAGCGATGACATCGATCCTGAGTTGCTGGAATGGATCATACGCAAGTAGCTGCGTAGCCCCGAAACGATAAAAACCCGCTGTTGTGACGGCGGGTTTTTACCTTTCAGGCGAAGCCGTGGGGACATGCACCCATGCGGCGGCGGGGCTTTGGGGGGCACATCGTCTGCGCCGCACATGGCGCCTTTCCCCACGTAAGCCGAAGTGTAATTTTACTTCAGCGCTCACGCAATTGCACCAAAAGGATTACCAGCCGTAGGGGAATGCAGGGATGTTACCCTGCCAAGCGCCGCCGTCGGTCTCTACGTTCATCTTCAATTGTAGCACGAACGACGAGAACAGATGGTGATTCTGATTGCGGCTCGTTTCCGCAGGGCTGCCCAGGGCCGCTAGCAATCAACGGTAGCGGCCCCTGAACGAGCAAGTAACGCCATTTCGAGACGTTCAGATCCTACAACGGAGCATCTGCCGCTCCAAGGTCATGACGCTAGATGTTCTCTCCGCCAGATCACCTGACAAATAGTTGAAATTACAGGCGAATAGGGGAAATGAAGCGCCGCACCCCACGCTTCACCCCACATTTTTCATGGGCGTTACTGAACCATGTCGGATTTCTGTAACCTTCCCCACCGAGATAGTTCGCGACAGCGTTCCTCACGTTACTTTTCCAAAACCAATCAAGGTGGCGTCGAGAGATCCTGCCGGGTGCTGCTCTTTCTGCTGGGTGATTGAGCGGGAACGTCTAAATTACTTTCCAACCGGAAGTTTCCGAGCTTGCCGGTTGGATTCGGACTTCACTCCACCACGCCGCGCTAGCAGTCGGCAGATCTGGTTCACCGTCTGGCGCGTGGTTGGAGCTGTTGTCGAGCCATACGATCTCGTGGCGCTGATCGAGAGTGAGCCATTTCCGGACAACCCGAGATTCGAGCTAAGCAGAAGCATAGTCCTCGCTGGTCACGGCTATTCCTGGAATTGCGCCCCACCTTCTGTATCTCAGAGGCCGGACCAAAGTCTTGTTCTATGCACGCAAAGGTCCGATGGAACCGCATTGGTTCTGGGAACGATCCCTGGAAGTTCTGCATTTTTAGCCAATACTTACTTAGAGAACTTGCGGAGACCGACTATACCTTAGCTCAGACTAAACGGTTCCGCCTTTCCCGAATTTAGGGACGGCGATAGGAGAAATGTTGTTCGGACTTCAGCAGGTCGGCGCGCGACCATATGAGCCGGGCGGAACACGCGATGAGAAGCTGCCGGCCTGCAAACGCGCCCGTTTTTGCCGTTCATCGACAAACAGACATGCCCCTGGATGATCCTTGGCGGTCGAGCGCGTCATGTCGGGTGCGCTTAGCTGGTGCTGCCGGAGGAAGGCCTCACTTGAAGGCTCACATGCACCGGATGCGGGCGTGATGGACCACATGGGGGCTCTCGGCGCAGGCAGCGGCCAATCCCGAATTTGCTAAACGCGATCTAAAGAAACATCCCGTAATGCTAATGGGCGCCTCAACCGTCTATGAGAAACGTATGTCAGCTTTGCAAGCATCAAAGGCAGTCCAAGACAGACAGCCCGAAGGGGAGGAAAACCCGTCTGATTGGCTGTTGCGGGAACGGATTCGACTGCTCGAGGCAGTCGTCGACAATTTCCCGGGAGGCATATCGCTCTTTGACGATGATCTGCGGATGGTCCTTTGCAATGAACAGCAAAAATCGATGCTGGACTACCCGCCGGAGCTTTTCACATATGGCTTTCCGAACATGGAGGATTTGTTCCGGTTCAATGCCGAAAGGGGCGAATACGGTCCGGGTTGCGTAGAGGACCATATCACATCACGCCTTGAACTGGCCAAACAGCGAACGGTGCACAGCTACACTCGTACCCGACCGAACGGCATGGTGATGGAAGTCCGTGGCGTTCCGCTCGTGGGGGGCGGGTTTGTAACGACCTATCTGGATGTTACCGAGCAACGGCGAAATCAGGAGTTGGTTGCCCATATGGCTCACCACGACCATCTGACGGATCTTCCCAATCGCGCGTTGTTCAATGACCGCCTTCAACACGCAATCGCCAAGACGAAGCGCAGCGGAACGATAGCCGTCCTTTGCCTGGACCTCGATCGCTTCAAGCCGGTCAACGATATGTTTGGGCACCAGGCAGGGGACGAACTTCTAAAGCAGGTTGCCGACCGCTTGCGCGCGTCGGTTCGCGAGCACGACACGGTCGCTCGTCTCGGCGGCGACGAGTTCGCCATTGTTCAGACCGATATTCATCGCGCGTCAGATGCTGCGGTCCTGGCAACTCGTCTGGTCACGGCAATGCAGGAGCCGTTCGAGGTCTGCGGGCGTACGGTCTCGATCGGCACCAGCGTTGGGATATCTGTTGCACCAGACGATGGTCTGTCTTTGGACGAGCTCTTGCGGAAAGCCGACCTCGCCCTTTACCACAGCAAACATGGTGGACGCGGCGCGTTCAGCTTTTATGAAAGTGGTGCAGAACACGGCGCGGACGTATAGCACGCGGACTGAATTTTCGGGAAACTGATGGAGCGGCACTTTTGAGACGCGACGGATGTTGCGCCTCTTCCGGATTCGACATGATTTTGTCGAGGTAGCAAGCTCGCCGACCGCTACTTTATCGGGCGGGCGATGTCGTCATGTGCTGGCCGATGCGCCTCTCGGAAATCGATACTGAACGGAGCCGCCAAGCGCCGCGTTCGCCAATCAACCAATCACGCGCTCCGCCGACCATTACGATGAGAACGACGGCGGCTCCGAGGCCGGCTTTGTCCGACACGCGTCCACAATGCACCGCGTTCGCCAGGCGCTGAGTTCCTGCCCGCACCGCGCCGCCGGGATCCCCGACGGGATTATGTTGCCGAGGGAATAGCTTTGCGCTCTGGAGACTGCGCTCGGTGCAACAGTACCCGATTTCGGCCCGATTGCTTCGCCAAGTATAGTGCAGCATCCGCTTGACGCTGTAATTGCTCCGGCGAAATGGCCTCTTCAGACGCTTGAACCGCTACTCCGATGCTAAGGGTGACGCGGTGTGATAAACGTGATCCGGGGTTGGGCAAACCGGCGTCCTCGACGCTCTTGCGAATTCTCTCGGCCACGGAGATCGCCTCATCCTCACTCACTGCAGGCAGGAGCACCAGGAACTCTTCGCCGCCATAGCGGGCCACTTGATCGCGATCCCGCCTGACGTTCTCCTGGATGATGTTCGCGACCTCGACCAGACATCGGTCGCCCTCGGCATGGCCGAGGTGATCATTCAGCTTCTTGAAGAAGTCTATATCGCACATCAGCATTGCCGCGCCATCCAGGCATCGTTTGTCAGTTCCCCACAAATGGTCGAGCGTTTCGGTCATCCAACGCCGGTTGGCGATGCCTGTGAGCGGATCGGTCTTCGCCAGGAGTTCCAGTCGATCATTGGCTTTTGCCAGTTCCGCGACCCTGCGCCTGTCGCGAAGCTCAAACAGGAAAGTCTTTTGAGCCAGAATTGTCATGACGCGACGCGCGGCGACGGTTGCGAAAATGCCGCTGGCGAAAAACAGGGTCGCCGCCACGGCGCTTCCAAAGTCAATGGCGGGATTCTGCAGTTGAAAAGCCAGATAAATACTGAGCGCCAAGGCGGCAATGGTCACCGTCCAGGCCAGCGGGATGCCGAATATGATAATGGAAGTAATCGCCACGAAGAGCATGATGTTCAAATGGCGTTCGTAGAATTCGCCGCCGGCGCTAACGCCGACCAGGGCAACCGACAACAAGATGAGGAACATGCCTGCAATCAGCGACGCCCCCTGTATCCAGCGCGCCTGCGGCTTTCGCCAGAGAAGGGCGACGGCAACGGCGACAGGCGGAAGGATCACACTAGGCAATAGCATGGAATCCGCGATAGCGGCTGGAAGCATCAGCATGTTGAGGGCCATGGTCAGCACATCCAACAAAGCTACCCAGACCATCCAGGCGCGGATGGTCTTCGCCGTCTGCGACCAGATACGTTCTCGGAACAGGCGGTTTATCTCGCCCTTGAGGCGAATTTCGCGCGTGCGACGCGCTAGCAGGCGGTCCACTTCGCTGGTCAAGGCAGGGTCGTCCTGCATGTCAAGATTCACCAGATGTGACACAATGGTTGGGCCTAAGCTCTTCTCCTGAATAATCCATCCGACCGGTCGCGAACGTCCGAATGAGCAAGCATGCCAGCTCATCCTGAAGATTTGATTGCTTGAGAGCGGATTTCGTGGCGCCAGGAACCATTCCGTCGGGGGTGGCTCTTAGTCACATGCTCCGAAAACCCCGCGCACGCATCGGTGGTTTTGCAGCTCTGGGGTTGACCGGGGCTGCGGCCGCGCAAGCAACGTCGGCAGACAAACAAGGATGAACGGAATTCCAAATCACACGAGCCGGTCATCAGACCTAATACGTGACCGTGACCACCACCGTATCCGTATAGACACCGGCCGAGGGCGTCGCCTGCGGCGGCACGCGGCCGTAGACGGTCAGGTTCTGTACCGCACCGCTGCCGGTCCCCGCCACAGTGCTTCCCGGTGTCGCTGCGTCTCCCCAGGGCTGGGTTCGCACGTGGTCCTTGTAAAGGCCATAGGTGACGGTTTCGGCGCCTTTCGACATCTTGCGCGAAGTTGGCGGCGATGCCGTAGTGCCACCGCTCAAGGAGACAGTATAAGTGGTAGCCGGCGTGCAGGTGACCGATACCTGGCCGGTCGAGTCGATATCTGCGTCGAGAATTCCGACAGCACCGAAATCGATGTTTTGAGTGGCGACCAGGCAGTTTGCCGCAACGGTGGCGGTCACGTTGAAACTTGGCCGCGAGATCGTGCCCGTTCCGGTGCCGCAGGAACTGGAAGTGGTGTATCGGTATCGGAATTCGACATTGCTGCCGGAGAAAGCCGACAGATAGCTTCCGGGAGGCGTCGTTGGTTGGCTGCCAAGGACGGCGCCATAGATGGTCGCAGTTCCCGATCCGGTTCCGATAGCATTCAACGTCAATGCAAGTGCGGGCGCACGAGCCGGGAATGCCCAGGAGTAGGTGCCCCAAACGACGCTACGGGCCGAATCGGAATAGAGCTGATAATTGAGGACGTTCGATCCACTGAGCATTTGGCGCGCGGCCGCCGTCGCACCGCCGCTGCCCGCGCCCAGATTGGGACAAATCAGGATACGTGCCAACGGCGTGCCGCTGCAGGTGACGCTCATGGTCCCGGTTGAATTCGTTTGCGCGCCGGAGAGCGTATCGATGAAACCGAAACTCTGGTCCGACACACCAAAGCTGCAGCTTTGCGACCAGGCGGTGCCGGGCAGCAGCATTAGCACCGCGACGACGAAATTCCGGAAGTTGGACAGTTTCACGAACACACGACGTTCCTGATCACGACCTGCTGGCCAGTTGCTGGTTTGAAAGTGAATTCGGCGCGGCACGTGCTGCCGTCAGCCCGCTCGACGACAACTGCGTTGTGAGAAGCAAGCCCGCGAACGTATGCCTCACCGTCATAGCCGATCACAAATTCCTCGGTGGCGCCGTCCAGCTTGCCTTTCAGACCTGCCTCAAGTACCGCACCGCTGCTGTCGACAAAGGTGACAAGTGCTGCCGCCGGCGTCTCCGATACCCCGAATTTGACCACCACCCCACTGCGGTCGGCTGGAACGATCGTTTCCTTGGTCGCTGGAACGTCGGCATCGACCGGCAGGTTCTTCGGATCAATCGAGATGGCGTTGGCTTCATAGGAATTGAGATCGGGCACAAGAATACGGCCACGACTGTCGGTCTTGCCAACAGGCCTGTTCTGACGCGCAACCTCCACATTCGGCGTGCCGACATCGACGACGGCAAAAGCGTCGTCGATGCGGTTCGTCGCAAATACGCTGCCACCTGCCACGGCGATGGCTCCGTCCATCTGCGCAGTCGCGCGGACATCCTTGTCGTATTGTTGGACGCCGGTCTCGAAGCGCGCGAAGGGAGCGCGATAGCTGACTGCGGCAGATCGATTGGGGACATCTCCTTCCGAGGTCCGCGCGCGCCAGCCGATGCTGCCATTCTCAAGCCGCTCGGCCTTGGCGACGTCGGCGACGACATTCATGCCATCAGGGCCTTGTTCGACCCCGGTTGAGGCGGTGATGCCGTCATCGAACGCGACCGAGATACCGGCGAACACACCAAAACTCTTGCGGTCTTCAAGATCCGTGAACGCTGTCGCGTAGAGCGTGCTGCGCTTGAACACTTGCTGGCTGTAGGAGAGGCCGACGATTTGGCTGCGTTGGCCTGCGGCGTCCTTGAGATGGGTATAGGAAAGATTGAGGCTCGACAGATCGAGCGGCATCGGCACTGACAAGGTTGCCTGATCGATCGCGCGCGGAACGCCGGGACTGAAGATGGGAAGACCATCCGGTCCCGAGAATTCGGGTTCGGCTGTGACCGACGCGATGTCCTCGTAGTCGCCGAATGCTCTTTGAACCCTGCCGTATAGCGACCAACCTTCGTAGCTTAGTTCCAGCGTTGCGTTCACCAGCGAGCCGGTGTTCCCGTCATGGTGGCTTCCCGCGACCGCTACCGAGGCGGCGCCATATGGGCCGAGCGGGAAGGCGACACCCAATCCGCCGTTGAGCAGGTCTTGCCCGCCCTCGAAATGGCCCTCGAGCGTCAGCCAGTTGGTCAGCCCGTAGCGGGTGGTGGCGACGCCCATGACATGCTGGTCGTAGTCGTTGGATTCGACCCCGAAATTCCGCCTTGGCATTCCTGCCTCGGCCGAAAAATCGAGCAGGCCTTCTCGCAAGAGCATGCTGGATGCGTAGACCGGAAGCGTTGCCGTGGTTTCCCGTCCAAGACTGTCTCGCAGCACCACGCGTGCCTCTCCGGCGCCAGTGAACACCGGCAAATTAACGACCTGGAATGGCCCTGCCGCCACGTCGCCGGCGTAGGTGCGTACATTCTGGGTATAGACCTCCAGGGTCGAAGGCACGGCGGCGGTGCCTTCAAACGAGGGGAGCGGAAGGGTGACCAAATCCGAACGAAGGGAAAAGTTGCGCTGCGCCTGGATGCCGCCGAGATAGACAGGTCGGGTCCATGACAAGCCGCCGGAAACGAAATCGCCCGCTCTGTAGGTGACCAAGCGTTCGGGGTCCGAATAGCTCCAGGTGGTGTTCAGGCGGGTGAAGTCCTGGAGTTCCCCTTCAGAGTAGCCGGCAATGAATGACTGGGCCAGCGTTCCGTATGGGCTGAAGGCGCGCGCATCGAACGCGCCGGAAACGCCCTGGAACAACTCGACGTTCTTGTCGAAGAGGGTATTCGAGCTTGCAAAGAGGGAATAGTTGAGGACGGCCCCGTAGCCCGATTGCGGCTTCAGCCGATCCTGCTTTTCCGCCGGACCGACATCGATTGTACGGGCGGCTCGGGCATCATCAATGGTGGTGACGTGGAGCCGCTGCGCCGTCTCATCGATGTGGTAGGAGACGCCCGGCAATCGATCGAGCCTGGCCAGGCCATCACCGCCGGTCGCTTCCTCGCGTGGCTTGAGGCCGACCTCTTGCAGCTCTGCCGGCGTGGCGGCAAGGCCGCCGTCAGGCAGTTCCTTGAAGTTGCCGATCAACTTGGACGAAACGTCGTTGATGAACACTTCCAGATAGAGATCGCGCTCAGGGGACCGAACCGAATTGGAAATGTCCTTCGCCGGTTCGTACGGTATTTCTTGCGAGTTCACCTGCGACCAACCAAAAGTCACAAGCACGGCAGCAACCGCGGCGCTAACGATCCTGGACGGCGACTTTGGCATCGAATGGTCCAAAATCGCTCTGCGCCTTAAGCGTCACAGAGCTTCCGGACAGCGATTTGCCGCTGCCGATCGGCCATTGCATTGATGCCCCACCCAAAACGTAGCCGACAAGTCCGCTACGACTCCCGAGTTTCTTTGCTCCCTGGTTCAGAGTGATGTTCGACAGTCTCAGTCGGCTATCACCGTCGTTGCGTGCCTTGAGGATCAGCCCACCACCGGCGCGCGAAAGACTGAACGATACGTTCGGCGTCGAAGCGTCGGGACTACGGAAGAAGACCGGGATCGAATACCGCAGGACCAGGGTCACGGTCCCAGCCTGTCGGCGCGACGGGTCCGGCAGCTCGTCGACGACAACGCGATAACTTTCCTCGGTTCGAACCGGCGCCTTGCCGACCCGCAGGACCCGAACGACGTAGTCGGCGCCGCCGCCGAGTTTGGTCGATGGCGGGCTGGCCACCACGTCCGATGTCGGCTCCAGCCGTTCGACGCCATCCACCTGCGTCCATCTGAAGACGCGGACCTGTACGTTGATCGGCCGCTTCGCGTCATTGTGGAGGTTGAGAACCGCAGCACTATCCGGTGCAATCATTTCGAGGCTGGTCGGAGCCACTCTCAACGAGGCGGCTTGTGAAAATCCGGCGCACAGCAGAACAAGGGCCGCCGCGCCAATGCTTGAAAGCATGGTTCGCATGTCGTTCTCGCTTTGCTGTTGTCAGTAGGTAACGGTGATCGCGACGGTGTCGGTATAAACGCCGGCTGCCGGTGTGGTCTGCGGCGGCACCCGCCCATAGACGGTAAGGTTCTGGACACTGCCGGTGCCGGTTCCCGTGACCGTGTCGGCGCCGATCGTAACGCCCCAGATTTGCGTGCGGGCGGTGTCGCGATAGAGCGTGTAGTTAAGAGTCGCCGCCGCCGGGCCGGTCATCTTGCGAACGGCAACCGTCGCGCCGGCGCCGCCGCCGGCACTCATGCCGACATTGTATGTTTGGCCGCTCGTGCATTGCACGCCAACCGTGCTGGTCTGGTCTACATTCGCATCAATGACGCCCCTCGTGCCGAAATCCAGATCGCTGGCAGTCTGAACTTTGCATTCGGCCTGAATCGTGATGCGAACCGTCATGTTGCCGGTTGCCGTCGCGGCGAACGCTGGACCCGGCGGCGCGACTGCGGCAAGCGCCGCAATACTCGATGCGAGAAATCTCTTAAGCATGCACGGTTCCCTTCTCCAGAGTGCCCTTAACGCATGCCATTACGCCCCTTTCACCTGTCGCGGGTGCCCCCCACGTGATGACCAAGCGCCACAAAGCATATCGGAAAGGTTGTTCAATACAACCACTTATTGAAGAGTCGGTCTAAATGGCTGCCGACGTTCCGGCGGAGTGTATCCTCCTCTAACCCAAATGACAGACCGGCCGGCGTCCAAATCTATGGCACGGTAACCAACCGAATTTCCGGAAAATGTCTCTCCGCCGAAACTTAAGCTATCTCTGCATTAGCCACGATTAAAATATTAACAAAAGAGAAATTAATTGTGAGGGATTTGGTGCAGAGATTAAGAACTGCGTTACCCGAAACAATCCATCGTTAGGAAACCGGAAGGCCTCTCGGCGCGTACTGATGCACAACCGGCAGCTTGCTCGTTGTCGTTAGTACGCAACCACCAGGAGAGTGCCATGGCCAGATTCGAGAGAACCGCCAAAATATTGGCGAGTGGTGTGATCATTGCAGTTTTGAGCATGCCCGCAAATGCCGCCGGAATCAGCGTCGGCGCCGGGGCATCTATTGGAGGCAGTGGCGGTGTCGATGCCGGCGCGGGTGCCTCCATCGGTGGCTCGAGTGGTATCAACGCAGGGGCGGGCGCATCGATCGGCGGCAGCGGTGGCGTCAACGCTGGCCTCGGCGCCTCGGTCGGCGGTTCCAGCGGCATCAATGCTGGCGCTGGCGCAACATTGGTCGGGTCGAGCGGCGTGACCGCCGGACTGGGAGCGACAGTTGGAGACACAAGGGGGATCGGCGTCGGTGCCAAAGTGAGCGTAGGCGACGGCAAAAATGCCGGTCTAGGAGTGAGCCTTGGAACGAACCCAAATAGTCTGTCCAACCCAAGCAATCCCTCCAAGGCGAGCACCGTCAGCCTGCCCAGTGTCGTCGCCGACATGTCGGGCAGCCAGCTGACGCGGATGAAGAAGCGCTGCGTCGACGTGCTCGGCAGCGCCGGCACTTATGATCGCGACCTGCGTCAGCTCTGTCTGCTGATCGCGCGCCGCTAGGCTGCTGGAGCCACCGGAGCAGAAGTGTTGAACCAGCCGTGAGGCTGCTGTAGCCAAACTCTCCTGGACACCGGCCAGTCAGAAAGCCCGCCACGGCGGGCCGAGCTTGCTGCCATATTAGCTTGCATGGCAATGTCCGCGCACCTTTGGCTTTGGTTTGGGCTTAAGGCCGCTGTGGTGCTGCTGGACTCTAGGTGATACTCGCCCGGAAATGACTGGCTAAACCAAATGTCGGTACGTAAAAAGGGCAATGCCTTCCCCCCGACTCGTACTGGAATACGCTGGCATCATGGCGCTGATCGCGGCGGCGCTGTGGGTCATGGTGCGTTATTGGCCTGAATATATGTTTTGAGCGGCAGTAGCCTCAGGCTGTTAGCCGAGATCTAGAGAGCGCCTGCGGCGGGGGCCCAGGATGGGAGATAAATCCACCGATCCCGACGCCGAGGCTGGATTGAATGACGTGAAATGTATGGACGTGCCTGGGACCGCCTGGGCTGCCCGGTTCACCATTCTTGAACATCTTCTCTCCTAGGTTCTGCCGGTGATGGCCTTGTGCATGGTGCTGATCTGCTCCGCCGTCTTCTTGCCACCGCGCACTCTTCGGATAGCGCTTCATGACGCACCAGAAGACGCCTTGGGCGGCGTCGACCACCAGCCCGTATATCTTGGCGAAGAACTTCGGGTGGATGTCGCCGTCGAGCAGGCGCTGGGCGAAGCGCGGTCAGAGGACGTCGCCTGAGGCGACCACTACACGCAAAACCATCACATCACCGCGTGACCCGAGCGACAGACAGCGGGGTTTCGGAGGCGTCCAGCGAGTCCCCAAATCGGCAATAGTGCAAAATGTACGGGTTCGCCGGAATTATGGTACACTTTGCCATCGTCTGCATTTCCCACGGGCGCAGGCGGCTGGGAGATGACAAGCGCTCTTGCCTTTATGGGAGGGCGCCATGGACCAGGAAGTTACCCAGAGCAGAAGCGAACTGTTAGGCCGCCTCAGCCGAGCCGATTTCGCACTCCTTCAGCCCTACATGTACAACCGACATCTTAAATTGAAGACTCCGCTGGAATCGGCTGGCGAGCCCATTGAGTGCGTCTACTTTCTCGAAAGCGGCATCGCATCTGTCGTGGCGAAAATTCGGCCGGAAGCGAATGCGGAGGTAGGTATTATCGGCCGCGAAGGTATGACCGCCTGCGCCTTGGTCATGGGCGTCGACTGGGCAACCCACGATTGCTATATTCAGGTGACGAGTGAGGCAGTTGGCATCGAGGCGGATGCGTTCAAGGCTGCGCTGGAAAGCAGTCCAACTCTCCGGCTCTTGCTGCTTCGCTATGTTCACTACCTGCACATCCAGACCAGATCCACGGCGTTGATCAATGCCCGCGCGAGGCTGGAAGATCGGTTGGCGAGATGGCTGCTGATGTGCGACGACCGGATCATCGGCGACGAAATCGCGATCACCCACGATTTCCTGGCGGTGATGCTTGGCGTCAGGCGTCCGGGCGTAACGATCGCCCTGCAACTGCTGGAGGGAGACGGGCTCATCAAGTCCCGCCGCGGTGAAGTCACCGTTCGCGACCGAGAGGGCCTGATCGCTGCCGCCGGTGGCTTTTATGGCGAGCCTGAAGCAGAATATGCCCGGCTGCTCGGCAAATCCGGGCCACGGGTGGCGCCTCGATAGAAAGCTGGGTGGTCGGCGCTTCGAAGCATTGCCACGGCCCGCCGGTACAGGCTGCACGTACGGACGGCAAGCCAAAGTTCGCCTTCATCTAAGTGGCCGATTTGAAAGCGATCAAGCACCGCCGAAGCTATGAGCTCTGCTTGTTGGCTTGTGTGGTCGAAATTTCGCTCGGCACAAAGCCGGTCGAAGACCCGTTGGCAGATCTGCAAATCAGCGGGACAAAAGCAAGAATTGCCGAGCTGGTTCAACATCGAGCGCCTCCCAGTACGCACGTGCAAGAACGTTCCCTCAGAAACGATTTAGAGATCGCAAGCGGCGAGAGTCAATGAACGGTTAAGGACGTACATTTCGTGGTAGGCCTCATCCAGAAGGTTGGCCCCGCAGCAAGTTTCGAGCATCGCCAGTTTTGATCAACGCCGCGCTTTTTCTATCTCTCGAACCCGTCAAGCCCCCTTGAGAGTTAACTTGATGTCAAAAATCCTCGCAATCGCCCACAGTTATCCCGCGCTCGCGGCCATCAGCGGGGACAATACGCTGCCAGTTCAACTGCGGACAGCTCGGCCGGATATGTTTTCGCTAGTCGGGCAAATCGCCTCGCTTTGGTTTTTCATTGTCCAAAGCGGACAGCTTGCGCGTGGCCTCGTCAACTGCCACGCCAACCAGCGCGTCGAACTCCGGCACAGCCTCAATGTGACCGCCCGATGAGACGGACCTTCGGATCTGAAGCAGGAGAAACCTAGCATCGCGCAGGACGACGGACAGATCGTTATTGCCCATGGCTCGCCTCATCGCAGGACCAGTCGAGAGGCCGCCCGCAGGCCATCTTACCCAATGTACGCTACATCGCAAGAGATTTGTCGGAAACGTACAGAACTCGACAAGGTACAACGAGCTTCAGTCGATTTGGTTGCAGCCGCTGATTGCCCGCCATGCGATCTCAGGTGGCGAGGATCAGGTGATCCTGGCTTCCGCGTCGCTGAGGTTCTTGTTCTTGAGCATATAGAGCATGTGGTTGGCCTCCTTGAGCGCCTCCGCCAAACCGACAAGCGAGACACCTCCCAGCCCTATGTCCCGCCGCCGTCCCTGGACGACGACCCAGAGTATCCAGGCGCTTGGCGCCCGATGGGTCAACAACCAAATAAAGTCCATTTCCATCGGTGTATCTGCCGGGAGATAGCTTCTGCTTGAGCTGGAGAGCGCTAAGTTGCTTTTCCTGTGTGCTGGCCCTGACGCTTTATCGAAGATCTCGAACTCGCCCCAAAACGTAGACGGATTTGGTTGAACCTCAATCGACATCGCTGGACAGTTGAAAACTTCATAACCGTTTGTTTTGATTGAAACACAGGGCAAGAGAGGATGTCCCTGGCCACCGCATTGGCGGGCGCTCTCTCCGTCGCTTAGCATTACCTGCTCCGCGCTGGAAAATTGGAGGCGGCTGCGGTCGATTGAAACGCGGAGATATTTAAGAGGCTTTCGACCCTTCTTAGTGCTTCCAGCGGCAAAGGCGCTCACAGCTAGCTAATTTCATCAGGTATGAAGCCGCCTGTTTGGCGTTTCCACAAGCGCGCAAACGTTCTCCCAACAGTGCGACAAATGACGGCTCGAACTGGGCGAGTGCCGACCAAGGTGGCGGTCAGAACCTCAGAACCGTTGCCGTGGCAACTCAGACCTAGGTCCAGTCATTACGTGGACTAAGGTCCAGGGGAGGAACATTTTGAATTCAATCAAGTTCGGCTGGGCGGGGCAACGCACTCCATAGGAGCATTGAAACATGAGAACCAATTTCAAGATCGCCGCTGCTGCGGTTCTGCTGCTTGCCGGCGTCGGCGCAGCTGCAGCTCAGGACGTTGTGGTCACGCCTGAACAGGACACGGTCATAAGGGAGTATGTTAAGAAGCAGCCGCTCGCTTCTGTGAAGGTTCCCGGTGTCGAACTCAATGTGGGTACGGCTCTGCCCGAAACCGTCGAGGTTCACGAAATCCCCAATGTCAAATATCGCTATGCGGTGATCGACAACCGAACCGTCCTTGTGGATCCGGGAACCCGAAAAATTGTGAAGGTCTACGATTGAGGAACACGTAGCGCAACGTAGCATTACCCTTCCTGATTGGCCCGTCACCGCTTCTAAGGTGGCGGGCTGCGGACTTTGACACTCGGCCAGGACGCAGGCACGCTGCAGGCGTGTTTCGACACCCCTACAAAGTCGGCTTGACGAAACATTAGTGATCTCTAACTATTCGTGCTGCGGCAGACGATGCTAACCCCATCGTTGCCGAAGATCGGGATCTTCACCGGGCTCCCGATCGGCCCGCGCTTCCTGCAAGCGGCGCGGGCTTTGCTCTCGCATAGGAGATGCGATGCCCGACAAGCCGGGTCAGTCGAACCACCCGATCTTCTTGCCTTTCAGATGCCATGTGTCGCTTGCGACTTGGAACGATGCTTTCACTCCCTCGAACATCAGCGAAGCTGATCGTCCTGCCGGGACCGCTGTTGGGCCCGGCTGGCTGAACCACCCATGTGATCTCGGCAAGCGCATCAGGCACGCAAAGCTTCAGTGCACCAAGATGACCAAGTCTGGTGGCCTACCGGCATGTCGTTGAAGTCTCACCTTTACTGACCTACATGCGCGGTGCGTCGGATGTTTCCTCCCATCGTCCGGCGCGTTCCCCTCTGGAGGTTTTTGACCTTCATACTTGGCCGGACCTTTGGTCCGGCCTTTTTCTTGCGCGCGAGAAACGGGTAAACTGACGACGACGCCCAGCGCTGATTGGTGGGCGATCTCGCTGCCAGGATTGTGCAGTCTCGCGTTGTGCCGCTTCACCGGTGAAATGAGAACCATGATGACAGGCTGTCAAGCCCATGGCTGGCCGTTTTCTCGACCTGCTATTCTTGCCGCTCATTCGAAGGCAATGACAATTCGCCGCCCGCCTTTGCCGATATTTCCAAGTGTTCTGGAAGAATTGACTATGCTGGCTTGTCGAAGACCATAGGCAAACCACGTTTCGACGCCATCTCGACCACCAGTTCTTCGATTGCTTGATCGGAAAGGCGGGTCTGGAGTGTCGTACGAATCCGCTTGACCAGTTCATGCACCGGCAAAGGCGCGAGATCCTCGGCATCATCGAGGAACCGACTGACTTCGATCACAACGTCCGCATCGATGTCGCCTGGCAAATCTCGCATATGTTATCTCCGATCGACGCAAATATTGCCGTCTTCCTGGCGGTTGTCGAGTCAGGCAGATGAACGTCGGGTTGTTTCCCATGGCGGCAGGACTCGGCGCTCTGCTTCATCTGCACAAATCCCGGTCTTCACTGTGCGACGGCGTGAGGCTCTGCCAGTCACTCTGGGAGCCATTGAGCCTGCTATCCATTTGGCTATCAGTCGCCGCGTAGGATTTTCGCCTCTAACGCCGCTGCAACGAAAGCTCCTCTCGCTACCGGCGTCTGGGCTTCACCACGCAGAACCTGAAGACATGCATCCATAGCCAGTTTTCGCTTCTTCGTCTGATGAGGGAAACTCCGCAGCAGGATCGTGGCTGCGTCGTTCACATCGAATATGACGCGCTCACCGTCATGCCGGCCAATTTGCACCACCACGGGCCGGACAAACCTGCTCGACATGCAACCACTCTCTCAGCTTCGACCATGACACGCTCTTCGCGTATCATGACGTTGGGTCAGTTTATACATGCATTGGCTAGGGCCGGGGAGAACTTGCAGTTGCTCAATCTCAACACAAATTGCCTGTGCAATTTCAGCAGGGTCGCCATATCTCGGTGGGTCCCGGTTTTCTTGTGCAAGAAAGCACAGCGGATTCCGGAAGGTGAAGCGGCGCTTGGTCCCGTGGGCGACTTCCTGAAGCCCAAGCCTTCCCCTGGCTGTCAGCCCTGACGTGGCCGCTGCCGCAATGCCGGAGCTTCTGGGGCACGCGATCTGAGAGAGGAAGAGTGGGTTGGAGGTTCGGGAGAGAGTCTCCCGGCGCCCGTCGAGGAGTGACAGCCATGACCCCGATGGAAATTCACACGCCCAAGCTAACGAGCGTGCCGGTTAGAAGGTCGACGTCGGACGCTACCGCGTAGTCGGAAGCTTTCAGACTGGCTTTTCCAGGCCATCATTGCGCTCGGTAGGCTGCTTTAGAGCGTTTCAGCCTCCAAACGGCCACAACTTGTCCCGTTCCACCGGATGAACAGCGCATTCTGCCTATGAAGTCCTTGGCCGTCTTCAAACGCCAAAGTCTCGCAGCTAGCGTTGCAAGCTACCGCTTTCGTCGGCCCACGCTCTTCGCCAAGGGCGGTGGGGGCTCTACAGGGGAGCATGCGGGTGGTCGGCCATGTTGCCAGAGCAAATCCTGCGCAGCTTTAATCACGGCCTTTCGGTTGTTGCCGTATTTTAGGATCAACTCCCAAGCCAGGTCCGTAGTCAAACCGTTCTTTGAAGCGAAATATCCGACCTGATGGTCGTGAATGGCACCATGCCAGAGCTTGTCATCGCCCATTCGAGCCTCCACTCTGTTCTGTTTGAGCTACGAGCGCTAGGATTCGCCCCCTCGCTGCTAAGCTATCGGCATATTAGCAATAGCTCAACTAAGACTGAAGTCCTGATGTTTATGCCGCGACGAACGGCGTCTTCGAGCACGGCGATTGCGCGGGCAGGTGGACGATCGGCGGCCGTCGAATCGCTTGAAACCATGGGAGATGCGGAACCCCTTGCGAAGCCGCACTGAACGAACCGAAGCTGCTTCGTGAAGAGGCCGAACTGGTCTCGCTGTCGTTGCGGCTGCTTTTACAAAACTCAGCACGCTGCCGCGCTGTGAATAATCGCGCAACGCCAGTCCGTGGACCAGCGGTCGCGAAAGGCGGCTCAAGCAGCCAGACAACAAAACGCAGTCGCACCCTACGACAAAACTCGAGGTGGCCTCGAGGTTTGACTGGCAGCGCAAGATTAATATATTAGATACTTATAATACTAATGGGCGCGAGCGATGCCAGAGGGAAAAAACGGCGAAGCCCCGTTATTGCTGGCGGCCTAGCGTGTCCTCACACCCCAAACCAGGGGTGCCAACGCCGTACCCGCTGCATGGCTGCACGCTCTACTCTATGGATCGAGGAGGCGTTGCAGGTGCGTCGAGGAGGTCAGGATCGGTAAAGTGACCCTAATGGGCAGGGGCCCTTACGAGCCGCTGTGCGACCCCAGCGGAGAATGGCTGGTTTGGGATGCCGTACGAGAGAACGTGGCCGAGTTCGGCGACTGCATTCTTCTTGGCCTCACACTGAGAGAGGCCCTGAGGTTCTCGACGGTGTTGAACAATATGATAGGGCCTTCGACCGGCGGAGGTTCACGATCCCCCCCGCACGGCAGGCGTGAGATTAGCCTGACATTTTGATGTAACGGCGATCAGCGCGGAGACAATGCGCAGACGATCTACGCTCACATGCTCGATTGTCTTTCCAAGTGACCGTCCAAGCCGACTGGCGCACGGGCTTAAGGTTGAACCGGGCAAGAGCCGGTGTCGCTGAAGCCGAAGGCATGGAACAGGCCCGGCGTCGCGACCATCGTCCCATACATGTCAATCCGATGATGGGGGCGTTTCACGAAGTCGAGTCACCAGCGGAAGGGACAGCACACAGAGTGCCGCCATCATGAGGAACCCGGGCGGGCCATAGGCTCCGTAAAGCTGACCTGAGACCCAGACGAGACCCGCGGTGGCCAGCCCCGGGCCGATCGCGTAAACGGCCTGCGCAGTGGCGGCAAGATGTGCGGGCACGCTGCTGGCGATAACACGCATACAGGCAAGATGCAGCAGGGCGAACGTAATGCCGTGAAGCGGTTGCACGAGCGCAAGCATCCAAATCGTCGCCGTTTCTGCTTCCACGACCCAGCGAAGAATTCCGGCCACCACGGCCAGAGCAGCGGCCCCGGCCACCCCAAGCCGGCGCAGCAGGATCGGCCCGACCACAACGAACACCACCACCTCCGCTGCGACGGCTTCCGACCAAAGTATGCTGCTCGCCGCCGTACCGACCCCGGCCGCTGTCCAGCGGATGACCGAGAAGGTGTCATGCATGGCATGGCTGCCATAGATCAGCGCCGCAATCACGACGATGCGCCGGAAAATCGCAAGGCCGAGCAGCTCGCGCAGCCCGCCGATTACGCTTTGCCCGACAGGGTCCGCTGCCCGCTCGGCGCCGGTGTCTGATTCCGGCACCAGCGCGGCGGCAGCCAACGCGCCGGCGAGCAGCGCAGCGTACATCCATATGATCGCACCCAGTTCCAAAACTCCGAGCACCTGGCCTGCCACGAGAGTGCCAGCAACAAAGGCTGCTGATGCCGCACCCCGCACCCAACCATATTCAAAAACCGGCTCGCGCACCGATGCGCGCGCCGCAAGGGCGTCGGCGAGGGTCGTGATCGGTGCCAGCCCGGCTGACTGGGCCAGATAGACGACCAACAGAAGGAAGAGGCCTTGCACGGCGGCCAGCCCAAGCGTCGCCGCCACCGCGATCCCGATGCAGACCGCCAGGGTGATGCGCAGGGCGCCGAGAAGGTCTGCTATTCGATTGGCGAGCGGTCCGGCAATCAGCCGGGCTGCGTTGCCTAGCCCGAACAGAACGCCCAGCTCTTCAGGTGTTAGACCGCGCGCCTCAAAATACCGTGGCCAGAACGGGGACGCTGTCCCGAATGCAGCATACATTGCAGCATAGAGCGCTAAAAAGGCCAGCAGCGGGCGAAGGCGTGCCATGCCAAAGTTCTGCCACGAACGCGCATCGCGTTACAGGGGCAATTGGGATCTGGAGAATGATGCTTCCTGTGCGAATGGGGACCTCGGCGTTGATGATCCGATCCGCGACCATCACCCGCGACAAGCGTATTGCCGCGCCCACGCTGCTTGCCGCCGCCCACGAGGCTCTCTTTTAGCTCGCCTCCACGCCGTGCGCCGACATCGCCCAAATGGCAGCCGGAAATGAGGAGGGCGGTCTCCAGCACCATCGCCCGACGCATTCCTGATTGGGTAGAGGTAGGAAATGACGATTGCAATTTGGCAGGGGCATCGGCGTTGTTGCCCGGGCGACGATGGGATCATCGTCTTCGCGAGCGCTGAGGTTCGGTCGCACGACGTTATTCCTTTACCGCGCCCGTCATTGAGGAAACGTAGTACTCGACAAAGAATGAATAGAGCACCACCACCGGCAGCGAGCCGATCAGCGCGCCTGCCATCAGCGCGCCCCACTCATAGACGTCGGAACGAACCAGCTCGGTGAGCACGCCGACCGGTACCGTCTTCTTTTCCGACGATTGAATGAAGGTCAGCGCGTAAATAAACTCGTTCCAGGATAGCGTGAAGGCGAAGATGCCGGCCGAAATCAGGCCAGGTACTGACAGCGGCAGCACGATCTTGGTGAGGATCTGCCAGCGGCTCGCGCCGTCGATCAGAGCGCATTCTTCCAGTTCGAACGGGATCGAGCGGAAATAGCCCATCAGCAGCCAGGTGCAAAACGGGACGAGGAAGGTGGGGTAGGTGAGGATCAACGCGAACGGTGTGTCATAGAGGCCGAGGTTGAACACCATCAGCGACAGCGGGATGAATAGGATCGAAGGCGGCACAAGATAGGCCAGGAACACCGCGAGGCCGACCTGGCGCGCGCCCGAAAATCTCAGGCGTTCGATCGCATAAGCCGCCAGCACCGCTGCCAACAGCGACAGGAAAGTGGCGGCGGTCGAGATGATGATCGTGTTGAGCAGCCAGCCAGGATAGGAGGTCTCGAACAGCAGATAGCGTATGTGCTGCAATGTCGGATGAACCACCCAGAACGGATTGTGGTTCGCGTAGTCGGTCATCTCGGCATTCGGCTTAATCGCCGTGATCGTCATCCAGTAGAAGGGGAACAGGAGCACGATCATGAACACCAGTAGCGGCAGATAGACCGTCACCACCCGGCGCGGCAGGCTTTGCAGGTAGCCCATGCCGCCTTCGTCGGTGTCAATGCGCTCGGCTTGCTTGATCGCGGTCATGTCAGTCTCCGCCGCCTTGCTGCCATCTGCGCCGTTGCAAGCCGAAATAGCTGAACAGGATCGCCGCCAGCAGGAAGGGGATCATGGCGACGGCGATTGCCGCGCCTTCGCCGAGCTGGCCTCCGGCAATGCCGCGCTGGAAGGATAATGTCGCCATCAGATGGGTAGCATTTACCGGGCCGCCACGAGTGAGCACATAGATCAGTTGGAAATCGGTGAACGTGAACAATACTGAGAAAGTCATGGTGATGGCGATGATCGGCGTTAGCAGCGGCAGGGTCACGTGGCGGAACAATTGCCAGCGGCTGGCGCCGTCGAGGGTGGCGGCCTCATAGAGCGATTGCGGGATGGTCTGCAGGCCGGCGAGCAGAGTGATTGCGACGAATGGAATGCCGCGCCAGACATTGGCGGCTATGACCGAGGCGCGGGCATTGGTCGGGTCGCCGAGGAAGTTGATGCGATGGTCGATCAGTCCCATCTGCTGCAGCGCCCAGGACAGGATCGAGAACTGCGAATCGTAGATCCACCAGAAGGCGATCGCCGAAAGCACCGTCGGCACCACCCAGGGCAGCAGCACCACCGCGCGAAAGAACGACTTGAAGGGAAGGTTCTGGTTGAGGATGAGCGCCAGCCAGAGCCCGAGCACGAACTTCAGGATCGAGGCGCTGACCGTGTAGAGCAGCGTGTTGAAGACCGAGAGCCAAAAGACGCTGTCGCTCCACAGATATTCATAATTCTCGATGCCTATGAAGATGCCGGGGCGGCCGATGCGCGCATCGGTGAAACCGAGCCAGACGCCGAGCCCGAGCGGGTAGGTCAGGAAAACCAGCAGCAACGCCGCCGCCGGCAGCATGAAGCCGAATCCGAGAACATTGCGGCTTTCGGCCAGACGCGACAGGATCGACGGGCGCGGCCGAACCGCAGCGGAATTCACGGCCATGGGTGGCTCCTCGTGAAGTCTGGTTGCATGGCGGTGCAAGCCGCCGCCGAAACCGAGCCGGGCAGCGCGGTCGGCCGCCCGGCTCAGCTGTGGTCAAACGCGATAGTAGCGGTTGGCGCGCTTTTCCGCCTCTTCCATCGCTTCCTGCGGTGTGGCCTGGCCAGTCACGGCCTTGGCGAACATGTCGACCAGAACATAGTCGGCCATGGTGGCTGCCGAGGCGTAGCCGAGCGGCCCGGCATAGCCGTTGGGACGCAGCGTCTCCGAGGCCTTCGCGTAAGCCGCATTGTTCGGATCGGCCTTCCATACGGGATTGTTGGCGAAGGCTTTGAGCGTCTGGCAACAGTAGCACGCCGAGGAGGCGATCCAGTCCGACATTTGCGGATCCTCGAACATGAACTGCAGATAGGCCTTCGCCGCGTTGGGGTAGGGCGTGTAGTTGAAAATGACGGCCGTGGTCACCTGGAACAGCTCGACGGATTTCCCGACCGGACCGATCGGCATGTTGGTCGTGCGCATGTCCTTGGCGATCTCGGTCAGCTTCGGATCCTTGTCTTTGTTGACCTTGGCGGTGTTGTAGACGGAAATCCCGTTGGCGATGACGCTCACTTCGCCGGCCAGGAAGGCGCGGTTGTTGTTGACGTCGAGCCAGCTCTCGGTCCCGGGAATGAAGGTCTTGTAAAGCTCCTGCGCATATTGGATCGCCTTGAGCGTCTCGGGGCTGTTGATCGTGACCTTGCCTTTCTCGTCAACCATCTGGCCGCCATGGCTCCACAGCAGCCAGTGCGCGTAGTTGTTGCCGTCGCCGACGCCATGGCCGTGGGTGAAGCCGGCCGGATGGCCTTTGGCCTTGAGTGCCTTGCACAGCTCGAGGAAGCCGGCCGTGTCCTTCGGAAACTCCGCGAAACCGGCCTCCTTCACCCAGCTTTCCCGGTAGACGATGGCGTTGCCGATGGTGGCCAGAGGCAGGCCGATGAACTTGCCCTCGTGCGCTGCATACTGTTTCGGCCCATCGTACCAGCCGCCATATTTCTTGCCGAGATAATCGCCCAGTTCCGTCACGTCGAGCAGCTTGTCGGGGTACTGGTGCGGATCGTCGAACCAGACAAACATCACGTCCGGACCGGAGCCGACATTGGCGGCGACCGCAGCCTTGGGGCGAATGTCTTCCCAGCTCTCCTTGTCGACGCGGACCTCCACCCCCGTCACTTCGGTAAACCGTTTGGTGTTTTTCAGCCACTGGTCCTCGTCGCCCTGCACGAAAGGCGACCAGCGCAGCAGCCTGAGCTTCGCGCCGTCCTCTGGTTTGTACTTCAAGCCCTCCTGGGCAAAGGCCGGGGAGCCGACGAACCGACTCCCCAAGGCGCCAGCGGCGGCGCCGGCGGTCGTGCGGATCACGTCGCGTCTGGTGAATTTCATGCTCGTTTCCTCCTGTCTTTCCTCGTTGCGTGTCGCTTACCGCTGCGGGGGCTGATCGATGCGCTTGCCGGTTTCGCCGTGAAAGAGATGAACGAGACCAGGCTCGACCGACAACCGGATGGTTTCTCCCGGCGCGAAGGAATGGCGTTCCCGGAAATTGGCCACGACGTCCTCGCCTCCCGCCGTCCGGCCGATGATCTGTACTTCCGAGCCGGTCGGCTCGATGACCACCACGGTGATCGGAATGCCATTGTCGTCCAGCCGCAAATGCTCGGGCCGTATCCCCAGCACGACGGGCTCGCCATTGCCGATGGAGGACAGCCCGGACAAAGGCACCGAAATCCCTCCCTCGCCCTGGAAGCGCGGCGTGCCTTCGGTCAGGATAGTTCCCTTGAGCATGTTCATGGCGGGAGAACCGATGAAGCTTGCGACGAACAGGTTGTTCGGCCGGTCGTAGAGCTCCAGCGGCGGCCCGATCTGCTCGACGATACCGTCATGCATGACCACGATCTTGTCAGCCATGGTCATGGCCTCGATCTGGTCGTGCGTGACATACACGGTCGTGGTCTTCAGCCGTTGGTGCAACTCCTTGATCTCGGCGCGCATCTGCACCCTAAGCTTGGCATCAAGATTGCTGAGCGGCTCATCAAACAGAAACACCTGCGGATTGCGCACGATCGCGCGGCCCATGGCGACGCGTTGACGTTGGCCGCCTGAAAGCTGCCGCGGATAGCGCGACAGCAGAGCAACCAACCCGAGGATTTCGGCTGCCCGCTTGACACCTGCATCGCTATGCGCCTTCGGAACACCCTTGAGCATGAGCGAGAACGCCATGTTCTCCGCAACCGTCATATGCGGATAGAGCGCGTAATTCTGGAAGACCATGGCCACGTCGCGTTCCTTCGGAGCAACGTCATTGACGATCCGGCTGCCGATCGAGATATGGCCGCGCGAAATCTTTTCCAGGCCGGCAATCATCCGCAGAAGTGTCGATTTCCCGCAGCCGGACGGTCCGACTAGCGTGACGAACTCGCCGTCTTCTATATCGACGCTGACACCATGCAGGACCTCGGTGGCCCCGAACGATTTGTAGACATCGCCAATCGCGACAGACGCCATCGAACTCCTCCCGATGGTCCCCTGCGAATGTCATGGGGAGCCGTTTCTACCAGGCGTGGTTTGAAACGGATGCCGGCAGTGCGGCAATCCACCACTGGCGTCGGCGACGTCTGCCCCAGATCCCCCTGGGTCACGCGACCTTGAAACCGTAGCGCTACCAATTCCACCTGTAAAGCGGCCATGCACAACCGCAGAACGACGGGTCTATGCCGTAAACCCGCGGCCGAAGGGCGCGGGACACCTATGCCAACGGCGTCTGGTTCCATTTGGCTGGCGCTCGCTCGGGCTGTCCTCACGCTTATTGTATTGCAGTTGGATATTTCCTGCTGACATTCAGGCGTTTCTATAAGCGCTCCACGAAAAGCACGGGCGTAAAACGGGAGCCTGTCAATCCTACTCAGCCGCTTCGATTGAGGGGGCGCCACCATTTGCCAGCGCCTTCGCTGAGGGGTACTCTTTCACGCAAGAGCCGGCGGTAGGTGTCGTTTCAAAAAGGGCTCCATCGGGTTCAGATCGTCGACGAGGAACACAAAACCATCGCGATCAGATGCGTAGAGAGTCGTGGTGTCGCTGGAGATGTCGAAGTTCGGATTGTACCGCCCGCAACTCGAGGCGTCCGTTCTCGATTTCCAGCGTCTTCATCTGCTCGCGCGATCATTAAGGAGACCCTGCTGGTATCGACGGCGCGTTGCGCGGTCAGACGTTTCCCAGTCGTCGTTGCCTCGTTCCGGCATCCGAGTTCAGGCTCCAAAGCGGGGGCAAGGCCTATAGCTTCTCGCTCGCCGACGGTGACTGGTTCTATTTCGCTGGAGTCTGGCGAAACGCAAAACTGGCTATGGATGTTTGTCTTCAGGTCCTGTGGTGAAGCCCAGACGCCGGTAGCGAAACGAGCCTTCGTTGCAGCGGCGTTAGAAGCGAAAATCAAATCCTACGCAGCGACTGAGGTACGTAGCCTCCCGTTTCGCTCTGGAAGCTGGACTGGCGCTGATCCAGTTTGCCGATTCCTCGCCTACGCCGTTCGTCAACGGCATCAAGACGGCGCGGCAACGGATCGTCGCTCGGCATGATGAAGATCGCCAGAGCTTCCTGCGCAAGCGCTGCTTCTCCAAATCCGACACAGCAAGAATCATCGATACTATGCTGCTTGAGGAAGGCTGGCCGCCGAAATCGATTTTCGACTTCGTACAGGGCATCACGCGGGTCGCGCGCGACAAGTCGTATCAGGTTGATCGTTTGGAGATGGCGGGCAAGGCCAAGAAGCTTCTCGATTTCGCTGCGTGATCCTTCCGACGCCTGGCGTGGAGGACCTCCGCGCGCCGGCCGCACATCTGTCATCTCCATTAATCCCAGCTCCGTCCTCAAAAGCACGAAGACGGCGCCTTTTCTTTCCGGACGGTCATGTGCCGGGAGATGGACCACGCCAACACCCTGGGGCCCTCGGCGTCGTCGTCGCGAAGAGATCAGCAAGCCAAAACCATGGCGGGCATCATTATTTCGACCCATCAAAATCTGCGGCAGGCCGCAGGCGGCAGGCGGCGGCGTGAGGCCTGGAGACAGAGGAGGGAGGGAGTTTCTAGACGGGTTTGGAGGTTCAGGGAGAGGCCCCGGGCCGCCCGTCACGGAGAACCAGACCATGGCAAAGAACGCCATTCAGAAGATCGCGATGAACGCCGCCGAGAATATTCCCTATGACAAGCTAATGCTGTCGCAGAAGAATGTTCGGCGCATCAAGGACGGCGTGTCGATCGAGCAACTGGCCGAAGACATTGGACGGCGGAAGCTGATCCAGAGCCTGAACGTTCGGCCCGTGCTCGACGGCGAGGGCGAGGAGACCGGCACGTTCGAAGTGCCCGCCGGCGGCCGGCGCTATCTCGCGCTCGGTATCCTCATCAAGCAGAAGCGCCTGGCCAAGAATGAGCTGATCCCGTGCATCGTCAACCGCAGGCACGAGACGTCGGCCGAAGAAGACTCGCTTGCAGAGAACCTGCGTCGTGCAGACCTTCATCCGCTCGACCAGTTTCGCGCGTTCAAGACACTCAGCGATCAGGGCCTCGATCCGGAAGAGATCGCCGCGCGCTTCTTCGTGTCGCCAGCCACGGTGATGCAGCGCTTGCGGCTGGCATCGGTCTCACCCAAGCTGCTCGACCTCTACGAGAAGGACGAAATCCGGCTCGAACAGATCATGGCCTTCTCGATCTCGGACGATCACGCGCGCCAGGAGCAGGTCTGGGAGCGAATTGCCAGCTCGCACATGCAGGAGCCGTACTACATCAGACGCCTGCTGACGGAGACGACGGTCCGGGCCGATGATCGCCGGGCCGTCTATGTCGGTGCCGGGGCCTATGAGGCGGCCGGCGGCGTCATCCTGCGCGATCTCTTCGAGCAGGATTCCGGCGGCTGGTTCCAGGATGCGGCGCTCCTCGAGCAGCTCGTCTTCGACAAGCTGAAGATGGATGCCGAGGCGATTCGCGCCGAAGGGTGGAAATGGGTCGAGGCGGCAATTAGCTTTCCCTACGGCCATACCTCCGGCATGCGGCGCATCTATGCCGAGGCGGAGGAACTCAGCGCCGGGGAGATCGAACGCTACGATGCGCTGAAGGCCGAATACGACAAGCTGGATGCGGACTATGCCAAGGCCGACGATGCCGACGAAGCGATCGAGGCGAAGCTCGACCAGCTGGGTCCGAGCTCGATGCGATCGATGATCGTCCCCAAAGCTACGATCCCGCCCACAAGGCCATTGCCGGTGTGTTCGTGACCCTCGCTGCGAATGGTCAGCTTCAAGTCGATGCCGGTTTCGTGCGATCGGAGGACGAGCCGCGGACCGAAACCGGCGACGTCGATGAGGGCGAGGAAGGACGCGCCGACCGCGGAACCCGATCCAGTGGCGACGACTGTGGCGATGGTGTTGTCGTCAACGGCAATCCAGTGAACGACAGCGCTAGTGACGACAGCGAGGACGATGGCATCAAGCCGCTGCCTGATCGACTCGTCTTCGACCTGACCGCGCAGCGGACGCTGGCACTGCGCAACGCACTCGCCGGTGACGTCGACATGGCTTCGTCGCCGCACTCCACGCCTTCGTCCTGCAGGTCTTCTATCGCTTCGCGCCCGACACCTGCCTTGAGATCAGCCTGAAGAGCGGCAGCTTCAGTCAGGTCGAGGGTCTTGCTGAGACGCCCTGGGCCAAGGAGATCGCCGAGCGGCACGAAGCGTGGGATCGCGATTTGCCCGATGAGGCAGAAGGCCTGTGGGACTTCCTTCTCGGCCTCGACGAAGCAAGCCGCAAGGCGCTGTTGGCGCACTGCGTCTCGCTAACCCTCAATGCGGTGGTCGAACCCTGGAACAGGCGAGCGAAGGCGCTCCAGCATGCAGACATGCTTGGCCGCTCGCTCCAGTTCGACATGGTCAACGCCGGCTGGACGCCTTCGGTCGAGTTCCTCGGGAGGCTCACCAAAGCGCGGATCCTACAGGCTGTCAGTGAAGCTCGTGGCATAGAATCTGCGCAGCTGATCGACCACATGAAGAAGGACAGCATGGCGCGTGAGGCCGCCCGTTTTCTCGAAGGGTCCAACTGGCTTCCAGAGCCGCTGCGCGTTGAGGTCGATGAAATTGCTACCGATTCTGGCGATGCGGTCGTCGGCGACATGTCGTACGAGTCAGCTCTCGACGGCGATGCCACCGAGCTGCCGGCCTTCCTCGCCGACGATGCGGATCCGTCCCGCGATGAGCCGGTGACCATCGACGGCGACAAGGCCGACCACCTCCAGACCGCCGAATAGTCGGCCTCACGCTCGCACCGGGCCCGGCATTCCGCCGGGCCTTTCCGGCTGTAACTCACTCTCAAGCCCGGGACCGCCATAGCGCGCCCGGGCCCTCCTTTCACGGAGATCGACATGTTCGACTGGAACAGAAGTTGGTCAAATGAACCATCGACCGGGGTGACGCCCCGGCGGACGCCGATGAGAAAGCCAACTCTCCAGAGTTTCGCTCGCCGATGCAACGCTGGATTCGGACAGGTCGAATGGCATAGCGAGTTCAATGTTTACAACGATCAGCCGCCGACTGTGCTTACGCCGCGGATCTTCGCAAACCCGCAGCATGCTCACCGAAAAGGACGATCGCTGGTCACCCCTCACCATAGCGTCATGGTCCAAGACAGCAGCGTCCTTGTCCAATGCATTGTCTGAATCGATTGCCGGCAATCGATTCACGACATTGATGGAAATTTGAGATGCCGCACAGCCATGGAAGGGCTGAGATCTCCTCCTCACCGATCCGCCAGGTCCACTCACCCATCTCCGGTCGGTTCGCGATCATATCCTGCAACGAAACCTCCAACGCTTCGTCCGCACCGGCCGGGACGACAAAGAGCGCTATCGGCTCGTCGCTGTTCTGGAGCAGAGCGTTGGCGATCGGCTGGTCCGTCTGCAGGTCATATCGCAATCCCTTCACGGTCTTCCCGCGAAGGCGGGCGAGCGCGTCAACGAACCTCTTTTCCGGCACCGTCTCACTCGGCTGACGGGCCAACCAAGCAACCCGCGCAGGCAGCGGTCGGCCCTCGGGATCCGGCTGCCTTGACGGAACGCGATAGGCATTTCGCATATTGGCTCCGATCAGCAGTATGCTCGGCGCAAGAGGATGGGAGAAAAGTCATGTCCCGAGAGCGTGACGTGCGTATGTGGCGCGAGGCCGGCAAGCTTGCGGAATCTGGCGACTACGAAGGGTGGCAGGTCATCGAATGGGAGCTTCGCAAAAGAGGATTCCCACGCGCCAAGCTATTGCTTGATAACGATCGGATCCGCGACAAATTGGATCAGCTCTGCAAGAGCGCACAGGCGAAACGCGCCTATTCCAACCGGACCTAATGGCCAGAAGCGCCCCCGCCACTGTGATTGGCAATGCGTCCGCGGCATGCGCATTGCGACGAGTCTAAGGATCTGCGAAACCAAGAGGCGGCTCTGGTTTCGGCATCGCTTTGCTCAGATCGAAATTGCGAGGCAGCTGAACCTGGGTGTTCGCAATCGCCGTCGTGGTCGTCCTGTCAACCGGTACGATTATCACCATCCGGACCTGTTGTTCAGGCCACAGTGGTTTTCCGAAAAGGAAGAGCACAACGGTAACAACGCAGATCAGGAGAAGCGTTGCAAACGTGTTCGCGATGATCTCACCAGGCAGCATCCGACCTCCAATGAGAGCACCCGCCACTCGGGGACATACAATGACGGGCGCTCAACAACCGACGATGAAGGGACTCATGTTCGCCGGCAGGCATTCAATGAGTGACCGACCCTGATGTTTCGCGCTTGGGACTTTTGCCGTTCAGCACAGGACTTAAGTCGCAATCTCACCGACGGCATGGCTACCTCCAAACGCGATAGAGCTCTCGGATTTGCTCATTTGCTTCATCGGCGAGGACAGTTTTCCGTTGCATTAGCAGTTGATGAAATTTGTCGGAACCTTCGGCCCGTTACGCTGTTCTGCGGGAGGTCAGTGGCGGGAAGGGTCGTTGTGCAAATCCTTACATCAGAGCAGTCGCGAGCAGCACGGGCCCTCTTGAACTGGTCTCGTGCGCGACTAGCCGGCAGGTCCGATGTTAGCGAAGACACGATCCGCGAGTTTGAGAATGGCAACAGGGTTCCACGTGCCGGCAACCTCGCTCGCATTCGACGAGCTTTGGAAGCTGCAGGTGTGATCTTCACCGCTGAAGGGCGATCGCTGGCCAATCTCTCGGAAGATGCTGTTCGACGTAATCGGTTGAAGGACGTTGGGCCGCATTCGGCAGAAGCTGTCGAGCGCAACAACCACAAGGGCGGAAGGGGAACGAGCCCTACCGATTTGCTTGATCCTTTGCCACGACGTTGAAAAGTACAAGGCTTGTCATCGGGCGGCCGATATTTCGACGTTCAGTCAATGCCGGGTCTTGCCGTCAACATCTTTGATGGCCTGGGTCCGGTGGCCGTCGAACTTCGTGGCCCCAGCCATCGCCCTTGGCTGCTCGACCAGCTCCGGCTCAATCGGACGAATGAAGGACAACCGGACGCCGCCAGCGGAGTTAGGCACGTACAAGCACTCCAGCCAACAATTTGCTGATATCGCACAGCCATAAGCGTTCCGTTAGCACTTGCTGAAAAAGCAATGCGGAACATTCCTGCCGCGTCGCTGTTTTCCTCACCAGGAGGAACAGCGATGGGCGACCACAAATACAAGCGAGATTTCCGGGACCGCGATCCCGTGTCCGCGGACGAGGATTATGAGGTCCGCTACTTCGCCAAGCAGCACCGAATTACGCCCGAACAGGTTCGGGAACTGATCGGCGAGCATGGCAACGACCGCAAAACCTTGGCGCATGAGGCCAGGAAGCTGCGAGGGTGACGAAGCTTTCCGATTTGGGGCCGCCGATCATCGGCAGTCGGCATGGGAAAGAGCCAGCCGACGAGCGCGACCATTTCCACACGTGCCCGGTGTGTGGCCAGGCGGTCGACCGGCGCGACCTCCGACAAGTGCTCTGGCACGAGCAGCCGTGGCACAAGCCGCTCGATCCAGACGCCTAGCGGTCAGCGCTCGTCGTCGCCTGAAATTCGACGATACCGGAAGTGATTTCGAATGTGGTCGTTGAAAAAGCGGCCCTTGGCGAAGGCTGCCCGGAACGCCGCAAAAGTCTCCGGCGGCACACCTTCAAACTCGTAGCGCTTGCCACTGGCGACAAACCACACGGACAAGACACGGCTCTCCGGATCATAGTCTGTTTTGCTTATCGAGGTGGAGGGCATAGACCCTTGCTCTTTTTACGAAACCACGCGCCTGTGCATCAACTTCGCGATTGCATTAACGTTCCTCGGCGCGTTGTTTGGACTACAGCGTTTGGGCGCATTCTCCCCCGGGAGAAGGGCTTGCACAGTTCACGCCACGACACCCGTTCGACAACTGGCGCAACCGCACAAGTGCCAAGCGCTTCGTGCACCCAACGATGGGTGAGCGTGCCGGGACCATCGCCGCAGCCGGCGCGCTGGCCCTTCAAGCGGCCATGCAGAACGGCGACAGCCTGCCCGAGTTCAACGTGTCGAACTTGATCGGGCGAAGCCGGAACCGATCATTGGCATCGCCTCCGTCGTCGACGGCGGCACGATCGACGTCCACGGGCAGCGCATCCGCTTCAACGGCATCGATGCGCCGGAGAGCAGGTAATACTGCCATGGCGCCTAGGAATTGAGAATAGCCGTGCGGCCGGCGATCGGTAGGAGCGGTCGACGCGTTCCGCCTCGATACCCATGCAGTGCACGTTCGTAACCCGGCCTCACTATTGCCGTTTAGTCGGAGAGTCCCGGCGCGCAGACGGGGCCAGCGGGCGGCATGGATGGTCCAGCATGGCCAGTCACTCGATTGGCACGCTATAGCCACGGCGCCTACGCGGAACATCAGGCGAAGCCCAAGCGGCAAAGCTCGGCATTCGGATTGGGACATTCCGTCCCACGCTCAAACCGGTAGCGGCGGCATGTCGCCTTCGCCGACCCGCCACACCCAGGAGCCGATCTCCGGTCGCGCGGCCATCATTTCCTCAAGCGACGCTTCGAAGGTCTCGTGCGCTCCGGCCGGAACGACAAAGAGCGCTATCGGCTCGTCCCTGTTCTGGAGCAGTGCGTTGGCGATCGGCTGGTCGGTTTGCAGGTCGTAGCGCAATCCCTTCACGCTTTTCTCGCGAAGGCGGGCGAGCGCGTCGACGAGCCTTTTCTCCGGGATCGTCTCGTAAGGAATCCAGTTCTCGGACACCACCATCAACGCGACCTCCTCGACAATGGCGAGGCCGGCCGCGTTCAGTCCAAACGTCGCGATCGCCATCAAATGTGAACTGGAATCCGCTCCCCACAGTGACAATTCTTTCTCGAAACGTATCTGCAAACGCCGATCCAATGCATTGTCGATGTAAAAGGGAAAGCCGGGCAAATGTCTGATGACAAGTTTCTGACCGGAGCGGGCAGAAACAATCTCTTTCACCTCGCCGACCAGAACCAGTAACTTTCGTGGGCCGGATTTCGGCGGGAGCGCCATGCCGAGAGCCGCATTGCGACGATGTTCGATCGCTTGCCTGTTCTCGGCGCGAAACGGCTCGGGCACGAACAGGATATCCGCGAGGGGTCCGCCCCTCACCGTCATTTGCCCGGCAGCCTCGAGCAGATGCCAGCGGACATTCCACCAATGTCGCTTGCCGGCCCATCGGGATGTCCAGACCGTCAATTCGGCCTCGTGCCAGAGATAATGAAGGAGGCCACGCAGCGACATCCTCCTGGGATCGGCGGTTGCGCTGGCGGAACTTTGCCCTGCAGGCACGGATGCTGCGCGGCTCCCTGTCTTCGACAGGCTGAAGTCCAGTTTGAGGGCCGCTATGCCGCTTTGCGGATCGAGCTGTATCGCGCTGCCCATCAAGGCGCCCAGACCGGACATCTGGTAAGGCGATTCGTATGAATCGCAGGATGGATCATGCCCGCCGCCGCTGAGCGGCATGCGCTTGATCAGGTGAAGGCCGCCGATGCGGGCGATGTACATCGGGCAGCCCGGCTCGCGGCACAGGCATAGCGGACGCTCGGTGCGGGCATAGGCGTTCGCCAGCGCCGCCTGCAGGTCAGGCGCTCCCTCCTCGTAGACCTCACTGCCAATTCTGAACCGTCGCATCACCTCCGCAGCTCCAGGTCGTCGCCGCATCCCTGTGCGCGCATTCAAGTCATGGCTTTGCGCAGAGTGCAACCCGTTTGGTGCATCGGCGCCAGAGGCAGAAAGGAGCCGGGAGGAGTGCGGCCCGGCTGGCGCACAGAGAGTGCCGGCGCGCGCGCCACTCCCCTCTCGCGAAGGACATTTTCATGAACATTGCTTCGACCACCTCAACCGTCGCACGTATCGGCGCTTCCGTCTGCGCGCCGACGCACGCCCGCATCAACAACGCTCAGGCGATCTATCAGGCGGCAATGCGGCTTTTGCCCTTCCTCGAACACGGCAAGCCTGTCACCACCGCCGCATTGCGCACCGCCACGACGACAAGTTTTGGCGGCAGCGATGCGCAAGGGTTCTGGGTCTGGAAAGACGCCTATGAGGCGCTCGAAACCGCCCAGGTGCTGTTTCTGCGCCGGTTCGGCCCTGCGATCCTGTCCCGGTCGACCACGCCGCGTGCAACGCTGGCGATGATGAAGCGCATCGCCGAACTTCTTCCCACCCATACGCGACGCTCCGAAGAGAGCCAGGCCATGCAGCAGCTCTCTACGCCCTTGCCGCTGGCCTTCATCACGGCGCGCGCAGCGTCGATCGCATCTTGCGACCTCGTTCTCGAACCCTCGGCCGGCACCGGTCTGCTCGCCGTCCATGCCGAGATCGCGCGCGCCTCGATCACACTCAACGAGCTTGCCGAGACGCGGGCCGATCTCCTCGGCCTGCTGTTTCCCCGGTTCCCCGTCTCGCGCTACGACGCCGCCCATATCGACGATCATCTCGCGCTTTGAGGGAAGGCGATCATGACCGGCTCGGCCTCCGAGCTGGCGCGCCGCCTTGGCGAACACGCCGAGGCAGTGTGCCGCGAATATCTCTCCAACGGCCATCGCTCCGGCAATCACTGGATCGTCGGCGATGTCCGCAACACGCGCGGCCGCTCAATGCATGTGCGGCTGAGGGCAAACGCCAAGGGCCCGGCGGGTAGGTGGGTCGACGAGGCGACATCTGAATTTGGCGATCTGCTCGATGTCATCCGTGAAAGTTGCGGCCTCGTCAACTTCCGTGACATCGCGGATGAAGCGCGTCGCTTTCTCTCTATGCCGCCGCCACCGCCCCAAGCTCCTGGCGCGCAACGCCAGCCTGCCGCCGCACCCGGCTCGCCTGATGCCGCGCGTCGCCTGTTCGCCATGTCGCAGCCGATCGCCGGCACGTTGGCCGAACGATACCTCGCCGGCCGCGGCATCCTGCTTTCCGCGCATGAGCCCGCGCTGCGCTTCCATCCCGGCTGCTACTACAAGGATCTCGTAACGGGCGAGACGCAGACTCTTCCTGCGCTCATTGCCGCTGTCACCAGCCTCGACGGGCAGATCACCGGCCTACAACGCACCTGGCTTGATCCTTCGGGCCAGGGCAAGGCGCAACTCGCGGATCCACGCCGCTCGCTGGGGGATCTCCTTGGCAACGGCATCTGGCTAGGCCACTTGCCCGGAGCGCCCGTCCCGGTCATGGCCGCGGGCGAGGGGCTCGAGACGATGGCCTCGCTACGGACTGTGATGCCGGTGCTGCCGGTGGCCGCGGCCACCTCGGCCAATCACCTTGCCGGCCTGAGGCTTCCCCCCGGCTGCCGCTGCCTCTACATCGCGGCCGACGCTGACGCCGCCGGCCGGCACGGCATCGAACGTCTCAGCCAGCGCGCAGGCGAGTCAGGAATCCTCGCCCTGGTGTTGCGGCCGCAGCTCGGCGACTTCAACGACGATCTGCGCCATCTCGGCCCAGCTCATCTCGCCGCATGGCTCAGCGATCAGCTCGTCCCGAATGATGCCCGTCTCTTCCTGCCACCAGGATGAACGGGCGGGGCCGGCAGGCGGGCACGGTCGGCGTCACCGGAAGCCTTGCAGGCATGGCGACGGTCCGCCGGAGAGGCTGCGCCCGCGGCCTGCCCGAGAGGCGACCCCTGCCACCCCCCGGTCACGGCCGCAACGGCTGCGCCGTCCTCCGCTCGCGCTTCGGCCTTCGGTGCGGCCGCGCCCGCGGCGCGGTCGGGATGCGCTGTCAGGCCGCGATAGGCGCGGCCACAACCGACGGAGACACGCCATGACCTACGAGCTTCCTTTCGACGACGCCTACGAGCCCTTCCACGCGTCCTCGCCGACCGACCGCGTCATCCTCGAACTGCAGATGTACGGCTATCGCCCGCATCAGGACGATCCCGACCCTCGGCCCCTTCCCGACGACGAGGTGATCCGGGCCGGCCTCGCCGGGATCGTCGAGACCTTTGCGGGCATGCTCGGCGATACCAGGCTCGAACCCGATCTTGACGACCTGCTCTGGTCCTTCGCAAACGTCTTCCACCGCGCCGCCGAGCGCGTCGCCCGCAGCCTCGACCGCAATGAGGAGGCCCAGCGCTTGAGCCAGCAGGAGCAGGACGGCTCGGAGGTGAAGTCCGTCGAGCTGGAACGGCTGACCGCGGAAGGCATCACCTATATCGAGCGCCGCAACGTGCTGGAAATCATGCGCGATGAGGCCGCCGACCTCTACGAGGCACAAACCGGATCGGCATGGCGGCCGCGCACCGGCTCCAAGGTCTCTCATCAGGCGATGACCGCGTCGGTGATCGACTCGAGAGACTTCCTCGCCGCCCGCCGCCACGCCGAAACCGAGGTGCTGGTGCCTGCCGGCACCAAGATCGCCTTCGCCGGCGGCCTCGACTGCAACGATCACGACCGGATCTGGGAGGCGCTCGACAAGGCCCGCGAGAAGCATCCCGACATGGTCCTGCTCCACGGCGGCAGCCCGCGCGGCGCCGAGCGCATCGCCGCCTGCTGGGCCGAGAACCGTAAGGTCACCCAGATCGCCTTCAAGCCGGACTGGAATCGGCACGCCAAGGCGGCTCCGTTCCGCCGCAACGACCAGCTTCTCTCGGTGGTGCCCTATGGCCTGATCGTCTTTCCCGGCTCCGGCATCACCGACAACCTCGCCGACAAGGCCCGTCGGCTCGGCATTCCCGTCTGGCGGTTCGCGGAGGGCGGCGCGTGAGCGCCGTTTTCTTGCAAATCCAGAAAATCTGGAATATGGAGATCGAAAAGGAGTCCAGCCATGCGTCAGTTCACGACGGGGGATCTCAACAAGCAGGTTGGCGACGTCACCGACGTTGCCAGTCGCGAACCAGTTATTCTCACCAAGCACCGCAAACCCCGGTTCGTGCTGATGAGCTACGAGCACTACGAACGGATGCGCAACGGCGGCGATCCCCGCCGCGCATACCGTGTCTCCGAGATGCCGGAGGAACACACGGAACTCTTCGCCGCCGAGATCGACCGGCTAGCGCGCGGCGAAGGATACGATGATGAGCGGTAGATTTCTGCCCGGTCAGGTGATCTCTTACCCGTATCTTTGGGCCCGTATCTTTGGGCATGGCAACACGAGCGCGGCGAAACGGAAGGCCGCAACAGCCGGCCGACCTGCGTGGTCATTGCTGTCCGCAGCGCAAGAGACGGCCTGACCCATCTCGCGCTCCTGGCGATAACCACCTAGCCACCGCCCGCCGATCGAGTCGGCTTGGAAGTCTCTGCTATCGAGTGCCGCCGCGCCGGTCTGACCGATCTCAAGCGCTGTTGGATCGTGGTTGACGAATACAAGTACGATATTGCCGAACTGGTACATCTAATCCGACGGTAAGCCCCTCGGTCTGATGAAGATCGCAGCCGCCTTTATCGAAGCGCGCAGCGAGGGCCGCCGCGTCAGCCGTCTGGATTGACGTTCTCTTTTTGCGGCAGGGGGCTTGCGTCGGATCGGATCAGTCCGCCGTTTCCGCATGCCTGTACGCCGGTCGCAGGAACAGGAATGTTCGTCGCGCAAATCCGGTGTCATGCTGCTTTGCGCCGACGTATTCAATTCCAGCACAGGAACGCAGCATGGCCGCCGCCGCAAATAGGAAGATATCCGTGTCGATGCGGTTTCGTAGCGATGATCTCACCATCATCGACCGCGGTGCTGAGCTGCTCGGCCTGTCGCGCGCGGAGTTCATGCAGCGCGCAGCACTCCACGAGGCGCGGGCCGCCATCCTCAACGAAACCGTCATCCGCGTGTCCCCGCAAGCCTATGACGCCTTCATGCAGGCGATCACAGCCCCGGCCGCTCCGTCCCCGCCGAAGGCGGCCGAGCGGCTGCGTCGGTCCCCGCCTTGGGACCGCTAGGTGGCGCTTTCAAGCATCGAACTCCTCGACGATGCGCGCCGCGTTGACAGCTTCGATTGCGGCAAGCCGGCGCTCAACGCTTGGCTGGCCGACTTCGCGCGAAGGAACCAGGCCCGCGGGTTTATCCGCGTCCTGGTCATTCACGACGAGGGAACAGTCGTCGGCTACTACGGCCTCGCGCCGGGCCAGAGGGAGAGGGCGGCCGGCGCGGGGCGGGGGACGCTGGAGAGAAGGGAGTCACGATGTCGATGATATTCATAGGCGGATCACGCGAGATATTCGAGCTGCCGGAACCTGCCATCACTCGCATCGGCGCAATCGTTGCTGCCGAGCACGGCGTGCTGATTGGCGACGCGCCCGGAGCCGATGCCGACGCGCAGGGCTTGCTCGCTGGCTATGGCTACGAACATGTCGGGGTCTTCCATGCTGGCAAGGAACCCCGCAACAATCTGGGCGACTGGGCCGCCTACCATGTCCCGTCACCTGAAGGCACTCATGGATATTGGTTCCACGCCACCAAAGACCGGGAGATGGCGCGGCGCGCCGACTTTGGGATGATGGTCTGGGACGGCGCATCACCCGAGACGGCCGTCAACATGCTTCGGCTCGCCATCGCGAACAAGCCGTGCGTCATTTACGATCTGGCCAGGGGCCGGATGGCGACGACGTACAATGTGGAGGACTGGTGCGCCATGCTCCGCCATGCCGGTTCGGACATTCGCCGCCAAGCCGAAGCCCGCATGCTGCCGGAGGAGCGTCTAACGTTGCCAGGATGATGAATGCGGTCCTGCCGACAGCCCGACGGGTCCGATCCGATATGTTGTTCCGGCTCCTCGCCGCCTAATCCACTTGTATGAGCGGACGGAGCCGGCGCCTTTCGAAACCGGTCCACGCGCAGAGCCGCGGGGCGTTGTGCGGATGATCATCTTAACCCGTCTCGCCTCTGAAGCGGGTGCAAGCGTGCCGAACAACATCCTGGCTTGCCAGGTCATCCAACCTGACTGCGCGGTATCGTCTCCCAGGGGCGTGAAGTTCGCTGCGGCTCCGATCTCAAAACCGCTGTGCCGCCATATCCGAACACGCAGGGCGGTTCACGCGCCAGGCTGCTATTCGATGTGTTGGCGGTGCCGACGACATGACTCGAGAGGCTGCAGCGTGTTCCTGCGATCCGGCAGCGTTACGTCGGCGGTCTAGCGATGGCGGCCTGAGTTCTTGTCCATCTGCTGCATCCGGGGCCATTCCCGTTTCATGTCGCCTTTGTAGACGACCGCCTGCTTTGTGCGGTCAACCCCGTTGGGGGTACACTCGACGAATATTCAGGAAAATTCGATTTCTGTTTTTTGTCTGCGGGCAGGCGAAGGGCCTGCCCGCTATTTTTCGGCAAATAGAATTTTCCAGAATTTTCGCCGAGATGACCGCAGCAGGACGGTCCTCTCCTTTGGCGCCATCGGGAATGGTCCCGATGCAACCGAAGGAGAACCACCATGGCCACCACGATCGCAAACCTCACCACCAAGTCCGACGGCTCGATGGAAGGCGTCTTTGCCACGCTGCGGGTCAACGCCCCGATCACCCTGATCCCGAACCCCAACAAGTCGCGCGAGGACGCGCCCGACTACCGGATCGTCAACAGGCGCACGGGCTTCGAGATCGGAGCCGGCTGGCACCGCATCTCCCAGCGTTCGGGCGAGGAATACCTCTCAGTCAAGCTGGAAGCTCCTGAGATCGGCGTCATCTTCGGCAACCTCGCACCCGCCCCGGGCGGCGAGGAAAACAAGAAGGTCATCCTCTGGAACAACCCCCAGTGAGGCATCGGTGGCCGGCCCCGCAACGGGCCGGCTCCCCCCCGGCAAAAGGAAGTTGCTATGAGCCGCTACACCATCACTGTCACTGTCACCGTCACCGGAAAAGTCCGCTCGGATCCAGACGCTGTCATCGGTTACGACCCACCGCTTCGGACCTACTCCCTGCAATCGTTCCTGCACGAAGAAACCGACGAGCCCGCGCTCTGGCTCGGCACCCACGATCGCGCGTGCGAAGCACTTGAGGATATTCGCCATGCAGCCATCTCACACGGCTACGACTTCATGGCGCTGTCGCCCAAACTGGCCGCAAAGCTGGTCGACGACAAAGCGGCAGCAAGCGGCCGTCCGGAGCGGGACGGCATCTTCGGTGAACTGCTGAAACACCTCAACCAACCCAAGTAGGCAAACACATCTCAGGGCCCGCGACGGAGTACTCCGTCG